>CAXICP010000204.1:0-6246 GCA_964022595.1 uncultured Salipiger sp. | reverse complement strand
ACGCCATGCAGGATGCCTACGGCTTCGTGCCGCAATCCGCGCTGCCGCTGATCGCCGAGCGGCTCAACCTGACGGTGGCCGAGGTGCACGGCGTCATGAGCTTCTACCACGATTTCCGCAAGGCCCCCGCCGGCAGGCTGGTGGTCAAGATCTGCCGGGCCGAAGCCTGCCAGGCCATGGGCGCCAACGCCCTTAGCCGCGCAGTGCTGGACAAGCTGGGGCTGGACTGGGGCGGCACCACCCCCGACGGCGCGGTGACGGTCGAGCCGGTCTATTGCCTTGGCCTGTGCGCCTGCGCCCCCGATGCAATGGTGGGCGAAAAGCTGGTGGCGCGGGCCGATGCGGCGCGGCTGGAACGGGCGATGGAGGGCGCCGCATGAAGATCTGGGTCCCCATGGACAGCGCCGCCAAGGCGCTTGGCGCCGAAGATGTCGTCGCCGCGATCCGCGCCGAAGCCGCGCGCCGGGGCATCGATGTCGACATCGCGCGCAACGGCTCGCGCGGGATGATCTGGCTGGAACCGCTGGTCGAGGTGGAAACCGACGCGGGCCGCATTGGCTATGGCCCGATGGCGCCCGATGGCGTGTCCGCCCTGTTCGACGGCAGCGCGTCGCTTGGCCCGGTCGACGACCTGGACTGGATGAAGCGCCAGACCCGCCTGACCTTTCAGCGCTGCGGCGTGATCGATCCGCTGTCGCTGGACCAGTACCAGGCCCATGGCGGGCTTGCGGGCCTGCGCCGCGCGCTTGGCATGACGGGCGAGGCGATCATCGACGAGATGAAACTGTCGGGCCTGCGCGGGCGCGGCGGCGCGGGCTTTCCAACGGGCATCAAGTGGGACACGGTCCGGCTGGCCGAGGCAAGCCGCAAGTACATCGTCTGCAACGCGGATGAAGGCGACAGCGGCACCTTTGCCGACCGCATGATCATGGAAGGCGACCCCTTCTGCCTGATCGAAGGCATGGCCATCGCCGCCATCGGCTGCGGCGCGGCGCAGGGGTATATCTACACCCGCTCGGAATATCCCGACGCGGTGGCGGTGATGCGCCGGGCCATTACGCTGGCGCGCGAAGCCGGGGTGATCGGGCCCAGCGTTCTGGGATCGGGCCACGCCTTCGAGATGGAAGTGCGCGTCGGCGCGGGGGCCTATGTCTGCGGCGAGGAAACCTCGCTTCTGAATTCGCTCGAAGGCAAGCGCGGCGTGGTGCGGGCGAAACCTCCGCTGCCCGCGCTTGAAGGCGCCTTTGGCAAGCCGACGGTGGTGAACAACGTGATTTCGCTGGCGACGGTGCCGGTGATCTTCGAAAAGGGCGCCGCGCATTATGCCGATTTCGGGCTGGGCCGGTCCAAGGGCACGATCCCGCTGCAGATCGCCGGCAATGTCGCACGCGGCGGGCTGTTCGAAACCGCCTTCGGCATGCCGCTGGGGCAGATTGTCAACGATCTGGCGGGCGGCACCGCGTCCGGGCGTCCGGTCAAGGCGGTGCAGGTGGGCGGCCCGCTTGGCGCCTACCTGGGCGTGGACCAGTTCGACACGCCCTTCGGCTACGAGGAATTTTCCGGCCAGGACGCGCTGATCGGCCACGCGGGGCTGGTGGTGTTCGACGACACCGCCGACATGCTGGGCATGGCGCGCTTTGCGATGGAATTCTGCGCCGTGGAAAGCTGCGGCAAATGCACCCCCTGCCGCATCGGCGCAGTGCGCGGGGTGGAAACGCTGGACCGGATCGCCGCCGGCGATGGCGGGGCCGTCGATCTGCTGACCGACCTGTGCGAGACGATGACCGACGGCTCGCTCTGCGCGCTGGGGGGCTTTACCCCCTACCCGGTGATGTCGGCGTTGCGCCTGTTTCCCGATGAATTCGCAGGCGTGAAGGAGGCAGCGGAATGATGCGTCTTTGCCCGCCAGCCACCCCCTGCATTCCCCAAACAACCCGGACCACGCGACGCGACCGGAGGAGCCAGCGATGAAAGACTTCATCATTCCCTGGGACGACAAGGACATGGGCACGCCCGCGAAATCGGGCAAGCCGGTCCACCTGACCATCGACGGCATCGACGTGGCGGTGCCCGCCGGCACGTCGGTGATGCGCGCGGCCGCCGAGGCCGGCATCACCGTGCCCAAGCTGTGCGCCACCGACAGCGTCGAGGCCTTCGGGTCCTGCCGCCTGTGCGTGGTCGAAATCGAAGGTCGGCGCGGCACGCCCGCATCCTGCACCACGCCGGTGCATGACGGCATGAAGGTCCACACCCAGTCGTCGAAGGTAAAGCGCATCCGCAAGGGCGTGATGGAACTGTATGTGTCCGACCACCCGCTGGATTGCCTGACCTGTTCGGCCAACGGCGATTGCGAATTGCAGGACATGGCCGGCATGGTCGGTCTGCGCGACGTGCGCTACACCCCCGGCGACAACCATTACGACCCTTCGGGCACCGGCGCGCGATCGCAGGCCGAGGCGCGGCTGCGCATGCCCGTGGGCGAGGCGAACCCCCGCTACAGCCCCAAGGATGTCAGCAACCCCTATTTCACCTATGACCCCAGCAAATGCATCGTCTGCTCGCGCTGCGTGCGCGCCTGCGAAGAAGTGCAGGGCACCTTTGCGCTGACCATCGAAGGGCGCGGGTTCGACAGCCGCGTGTCGGCGGGCGGCGCGGCGGATGATTTCCTGACCTCGGATTGCGTCAGCTGCGGCGCCTGCGTGCAGGCCTGCCCGACCGCGACGCTTCAGGAAAAAAGCGTGGCGGAACTGGGCACGCCGGACCGCTCGGTGGTGACGACCTGCGCCTATTGCGGTGTCGGGTGCAGCTTCAAGGCGGAACTGAACGGCGACGAGCTGGTGCGCATGGTGCCCTGGAAGCACGGCAAGGCCAACCGGGGGCACAGCTGCGTCAAGGGCCGCTTTGCCTATGGCTACGCCAGCCACCCCGATCGCATCCTAAAACCGATGATCCGCGAGCGCATCGAAGACCCCTGGCGCGAGGTCGACTGGGACGAGGCGCTGGATTTCGCCGCTGCCCGCCTGACCCGCATTCGCCAGCAGCACGGGCGCAAGGCGCTTGGGGTGATCACGTCCAGCCGCTGCACCAACGAGGAAACCTTCCTTGTGCAAAAGCTGACCCGCGCCGTGTTCATGAACAACAACACCGACACCTGCGCCCGTGTGTGCCATTCGCCCACCGGCTACGGGCTGGGGCAGACCTTTGGCACCTCGGCGGGCACGCAGGATTTCGACAGCGTCGAACAGGTCGACGTGGCGCTGGTGATCGGGGCGAACCCCACCGATGGCCACCCGGTGTTCGCCTCGCGCCTGAAAAAACGCCTGCGCGAGGGAGCGAAGCTGATCGTCATCGACCCGCGCCGCATCGACCTTGTGAAATCGGCACATGTCAGCGCCGCCCATCACCTGCCCCTGACGCCGGGCACTAACGTGGCCGTGGTCACCGCGCTTGGCCATGTGATCGTGACCGAACGCCTTTATGACGAGGCATTCATCCGCGAACGCTGCGACTGGGACGAATTCATGGCCTTTGCGGATTTCGTGTCCGACAAGCGCCATGCCCCGGAATCCACCGCCCTGCTGACCGGCGTCAACGCGCAGGCCCTGCGCGAGGCGGCGCGGCTTTACGCCACGGGCGGCAACGCGGCGATCTACTACGGCCTTGGCGTGACCGAACACAGCCAGGGGTCAACCACCGTCATGGCGCTTGCGAACCTTGCGATGATGACCGGCAACATCGGGCGCGAGGGCGTCGGCGTGAACCCGCTGCGCGGGCAGAACAACGTGCAGGGATCGTGCGACATGGGCTCGTTCCCGCACGAACTGCCCGGGTATCGCCACGTCAAGGGCCCCGAGGTCCGCAAGGTGTTCGAAGACGCCTGGGGAGTCACAATCGACCCCGAACCCGGCCTGCGCATTCCCAACATGCTGGATGCCGCCGTGGAAGGCACCTTCAAGGCGCTGTACTGCCAGGGCGAAGACATCCTGCAATCGGACCCCGACACGCATCACGTCGCCGCCGGGCTTGCGGCGATGGACTGCGTGATCGTGCACGACCTGTTCCTGAACGAGACGGCAAATTACGCCCATGTCTTCCTGCCCGGATCCAGTTTCCTGGAAAAGGACGGAACCTTCACCAACGCCGAGCGTCGTATCAACAGGGTCCGCAAGGTGATGGCCCCCAAGAACGGCTACGAGGATTGGGAAGTGACGCAAATGCTTGCCAACGCGATGGGCGCGGGCTGGACCTATACCCACCCCGAGCAGATCATGGCGGAAATCGGCGCGACCACGCCCAGCTTTGCCGGCGTGACATATGACCGACTGGACGAGCTGGGCTCGATCCAGTGGCCCTGCAACCAGGACCACCCCGAAGGCACGCCGCTGATGCATGTGGACGGGTTCGTGCGCGGAAAGGGGCGGTTCATCGTCACTGAATACGTCGCCACCGACGAACGCACCGGCCCGCGCTTTCCGCTGCTGCTGACCACCGGGCGCATCCTGTCCCAGTACAATGTCGGCGCGCAGACCCGGCGCACGGAAAACGTGGTCTGGCACGATCAGGACGTGCTGGAACTGCATCCGCATGACGCGGAAAACCGCGGCTTGAACGATGGCGACTGGGTGCGGCTGGCCTCGCGCACGGGGGAAACCACGCTGCGGGTCAAGGTGACCGACCGGGTCAGCCCCGGCGTGGTCTACACCACCTTCCACCACCCGGACACGCAGGCCAACGTGGTGACCACCGATTTTTCGGACTGGGCCACCAACTGCCCGGAATACAAGGTGACGGCGGTGCAGGTGTCCCCGTCCAACGGCCCCTCTGACTGGCAAGAGGATTACTCGGCCCAGGCCGCCCAGGCGCGGCGCATCCTTCCGGCGGCGGAATGAGAGGGCTTGCGCACAGCCGCCCCGGCATCGCCGTGCGCCGTGAAGGGACCCGCAAGGTCGTGCGCACCCTCCCCGAAGAGGTGCCCGTTGCGCTTGTGTTCGACGGCACAACGCAGGCGGTGATGATGGCGACGCCCGCCGATGTCGCGGATTTCGCCTATGGCTTTGCCCTGTCCGAGGGGCTGATCGCGCACCCGCGCGAAATCCGCGATTTCGAAACCGTGCCCCACGCCCGCGGGATCGAAGCGCGGCTCTGGCTGACGGGCGATCGGGGCGCGGCGCTGAAGGAACGCCGCCGCGCGCTGCTGGGGCCGACGGGCTGCGGCCTGTGCGGCATCGATTCGCTGGACGAGGCGCTGCGCCCCCTGCCCCGCCTGCCCGATGGTGGCCCCGAATTTGACGCCGCCGAAATCGCGCAGGCCACCGACCAGCTGCGCGCGCACCAGCCCCTGCATGACCAGACCCGGGCCGTTCACGCCGCCGGTTTCCTGCTGCCCGGCAAGGGCATCGTGCTGACGCGCGAAGACGTCGGGCGGCACAACGCGCTGGACAAGCTGATCGGCGCGCTGGCCCGGCAGGACATGTCTGCCGCCGACGGTGCCTTCGTGCTTACCAGCCGTGTGTCGGTCGACATGGTGCAGAAAACCGTGCTTGCGTGCTGCCCGGTGCTGGTGGCCGTGTCGGCCCCGACTGCGCTGGCGCTTGGCATTGCCGAAGACGCCAACCTGACGCTGGCCGCTTTTGCCCGTTCCGGGGGCTTCGATCTTTACGCCGCTCCCGGCCGTGTCCGCAACGGAGATGACCATGTCGCCTGACAAGATGATCACCATGGCGAACCAGATCGCCACCTTCTTTGCCTCGCAGCCGGGCGACCGCTCGGGCGGCGTGGCGGCGCATATCAATGATTTCTGGGAACCCCGGATGCGCCGGAAACTGCTTGCCCATATCGCCGATGGGGGCGCGCGCCTGCACCCGCTGGTGATCGAGGCGCAGGGCGCCATCGCCGTTCCGGCCGAAACCGCCTGACCGTCAGCTTGCCAGCATCCGCAGCCCCTGCGTGACGTCCGACCTGACGGCAAGGCGCAGGCCCGGTTCATCCCCCGCCTTGAGCGCGGCGATGATCAGCTTGTGGAACTGCGGCGCCTCGCTGCGCCGCAGCTTGACGTAAAGTGCGCGCATGGTGGGCCCCATCTGCAACCAGACGGTTTCGCACAGCGCCAGCATTGCCGGCGCCTGGGCGCGCAGATACAGGGTGCGGTGAAATTCCAGATTGGCGCGGATGTATCCCACCGCATCGCGGTTGGTGACGACATCGGAAATCGTCGCGTTTACGATCTGCAGCCGGTCGATCAGGGCC
>CAXICP010000203.1:0-6249 GCA_964022595.1 uncultured Salipiger sp. | reverse complement strand
ATGCTCCATCCTACTCAAAAGTTGGAGCCTCCGGCAAACCCGGCGCGGTTCAGCGGCACAGGGTGCTGAAGTCTGGAACGGACCAGTTCAGCCCCGCCAACCGGAGCAGGCTGGCCACCATCCCCGCGGTCTGTCGCAAGGGCAGCTTGAACAGCACTTTAATCGAGAGGCAGAACTGGATGGCGGCATCCGAGAAGACGGGAGGGCGGCCACGGCGGCCTTCATGCGGCGCCAGCCAAGCCATGTC
Organism: uncultured Salipiger sp.; assembly: GCA_964022595.1. GTDB lineage: Bacteria > Pseudomonadota > Alphaproteobacteria > Rhodobacterales > Rhodobacteraceae > Salipiger. The sequence goes on along the minus strand of CAXICP010000203.1, from coordinate 6,002 downwards.
TCGGTCGACCCAGATCAACATCGAGCCGCGCTTGCGCAGCGCCGCGTTGTAGCTCGACCAATTCTTAGTGCGGTAGCGGGCGGGAGGAGGCTTGCTCATACTACCCGTCTAACCACCTGAATTCCTGTTGTGAATCGCCCGCAGTCAGAGTTCTGAAACAACGCCAGTCAGGATCAACGGCTTTCAAAGGCATCCATGGCGGCAATGCTGGCGCAGTTTGATCGTGATCCGGTCGCGAGTGACGTGTTTGCCCGGTATCTAATCAGCGAATGAAAGGTGGACAGAAAGGTGGTCTTCGGAACAACACGGCTCGAAAATGAAAGTAAAAACAGCAATTTACGCTGATTTTATGGTGCCCCAAGACGGACTCGAACCGCCGACCTACTATTTACGAAACAGTTGCTCTACCAGCTGAGCTATTGGGGCCATGTGGCGGCTCGTTTAAACGCCGGCGGCGGTCTGTGCAAGGTGGAATCTTTGGGTTCGGGCGCGGGTGTGCTGCGTAAAGGTGGCCCGGCGGATCCGGGAGCTGATCCGCCGGGCCTGCTTCGCGCGGGTCGGGTTAGACCAGCGCGGGCGGCTGTGCGGCGCGCGACAGCCATTCGGTGTAATCGACGGGCTGGCCGTCCTTGAGCTGGATCGCGACAGACACGGCGTGGCCGGTGCCTTCGATCAGGACCCGGTCGCCATCATAGCTGACGAAGCGCATCGACACCGGTTCGGGATAGGTGAGCATCTGCTCTTGCAGGATCGTCACCGCGATACGTTCTCCCAGCCGCAGGCTTTCGTAATAGTCGGTGTAGAAATGCACCCCGGCCATGTCGCGCCCGATGGCGATGTTGGCGGCCAGCTTGTCCAGTTCGCCCTGGATCGACAGGTGGGTCTGGTCGCAGGCGTCGACCAGCTTGGTCCCGGTCTGGTCGAAATCGACCTCGGTGCCATTGGCGGTGACGTTGGGTTCGACCGACCGGCCCAGCCCGATGCTGTCCATCCGCCGTTCGGTCCAGCCATCCGGCGTGGTGAACATCTCGAAAAACGCCTTGAGCACGGTGACGCAGGCCCCGGCAACGGTCGCGTGGCCCGCGCCATAGGACGGATGCATCGGTGAGCCCTCGATGAAGGCCATCGGCAGAAGGTGGCTTTTCGGGGCGCCGTGGCCCAGACCCGTCAGCGGATAGCCCGAGGCAAAGGCGGTATGCGCCTTCAGTTGCGCCGCGTTGTGATCTGCAACGGGGGCCAGCAGCCCGGCAGCGTCCAGATCCCGGTACATGGTGCGCAGCCCCGCCTGCATCTGGGCCGTAAGCTTGCCGGGGGTGTCGTTCGCGACCTTGTCCAGCATCGCGCCCAGCCGTTCGGGGCGCGCGCGGCGATGCACGTTGAACTTCTGCCGGCGCACGGATTTCAGCGCCCGCGAGGACACCTCGGTCAGCAGCGCAAGCAGGTGCGGGCCGCCGAAGGTGGCGAAGGCGGCGCGGCGCTTGCCCTTGCCTTCAGGGAAGCCGCTGTCGAACCCGGCGTCCTGTTGCATCAGGATAAGCGCGGCGTTCAGGTAGGCCTGGTACAGCTGATCGACCCGCACGTAGGATGCAAGCTGGCGCGGCGTGGTGATGAACCGTCGCCCGGCGTCGGGTTGCTGCAGCTTCTCGATGTCTGCGCCCATCTGCACGTCGAACCAGCTGTTGAAATCGACCATGTGGTCGACGCCTGGCGCAAGGCAATTGACGCGCTGGTCGATGGTGTTCGCGCCGTAGGAAATCAGCCCGCTGCGGATTTCGTCGCGAGTTTTGCCCGTGCCCACCAGCAGGAACTGCGACAGGTAGGGACCGACCTGCGCGCCGGGGGTCGAGCCGCGGAACATCACCTGTGGGGTGAACGCCCCCTCTTGGTCATGGCGCGCGGCGCGGCGCTCGGCCTGGCGCGGGGTCAGCCCGCCCGGCGCGGTGCCGCTGCGCAGGAACGCCAGCTGGCTCAGCCCGTCAAAGGCGGCCCCGGCGGTCAGACCCGCAGGGCAGAAATTGCGCCCCCCGGCCGAGATTTCCGAAAACGGCACGTCGCGCAGCAGGGCAAGAGCGTAGACCTCGGCCATTTCCGCGGTCAGCTCGTCCGATCCCAGCGCGGGGGCGGCATCCATCGCGATGCTGGCCGCATCGGCGCCCTGCAGATCATAGACATGCCCCGCGCGGGGGCTTTCCCAGGCGCGGGCCTCTTGCGGCTTGCCATCGCGCCGGGCACAGCGCCAGCCGACCTTGTATTCGGGCTTGGGCTGATACCACCAGGGCCGGTTGCCACCCGGGGCGTCCCCTGCCTGCGGGCCAAGCGGGACGTCGAATGTGTGGAACAACCCGGGCTTGTCGTCTTCGGTGATCGCGGTGACAAAGGCGCGAAACGCCTTGGGATCGACGAAACCGGCGCTGTCATGCGGCAGGCCCTTGGTGAAGTTCAGCGGCCAGACCTCGGCGTGGCGCGCTTCCTCGCCGTTGGTGGGGGTCACCTGCGGCGCGCGCCGGGCCGCGATCAGCGCGGCGGTCTCGCGAATCTCGCAGGATTTGAGATGCCGGTCCCCGTGACCCGCAGCGGCGTCGATATGTTCGTATTCCCTGAAATCGTCCATCTTCTTTTCCTCGCTGTCAGCCCTGTCGGCCGTGATTCGGGGTCAAAGCCCCCCGGCGGTGCAAGAAGCGCCCGCCTTCCGGGCCGGAACCCGGATCGAGAACAGCTTTGGGTGCCGCAGGGGAAGCCTCTGGGATGGCGGGGGCGTGTTGGGGGGGAAAAAAGGGGGAAAACCGCCGCGTGTCCGGAATTGCCAGTTTGACAACGCCTTCCCAAGCGTAAACCTTTTGGTAACGAATTTACCGAGTGTGCAGGGGTACGGGGTATGGACCGCGGGGACGGCAGGTACAGGTTGCGCCTTTTCGGGCCGTTCGAGCTTGCCTCGCCGGGCGGAGAGATCCTGTCGCTGGGGCGCAAGGCGCAGGCGCTGCTGGGCATCCTTGCCAGCCATCGCGGGCGGGCGGTGCCCCGGGCGCGATTGCAGGACCTGCTATGGTCGCTAAGCGGGCCGGCGCATGGGCGCGACAGCCTGAGGGAATGCCTGCGCCAGCTGCGAGGGGCGCTGGGAAGTGATGCCGCGCGCCTGCTGGTGATGCGCGCCGATGGTGTGGCGCTGCGCGTGGATGTGATGGATTGCGATCTGGATGCGCCGGAAGACGGTGCGATCTTTCTTGAAGGGCTGGATGTCAGCGATCCTGAATTCGACGACTGGCTGCGCGAGATGCGCGCGCGGCGGCGGTCGGTGCCCCCGCTGCCGGATCTTGGCATCGGGGCCGGGTCCGCCCGGCTAAGGATTGCCGTCGGCGCCCTGCGTGTCCTGCCCGATGACCTGGGCGCCGAGATGGCGGCGGGTTTTCTGCTGGGGCGGCTGGTGTCGCTGCTGTCGCAGAACGATCTGGTCGAACTGGCCGATCTGCGCTCTGCCGATCTGCAAAGCCTTGGGGGGGCGGATGTGCGGCTGGCCAGCCGCGCGATGTCGTCCGGCGGGCAGACCTGCGTGCAACTGGCGCTGATCGGCGTGGCCGGGGGCGAGGTGATCTGGGCCGACGATCTTGCCCTGCCCTCCGGTGCAGCGGGGGCGCCTGGGGTGCTGGCGGGCACGGTGGCGCGGCTGGCCGATCAGATCGAACGCGCCGCCTGCCGGCACGACCGGGGCGCCCATGCCGAAACCCGCGCCGCATCGCGGCTGATGCTGGACGGGATCGAACGGCTGTTCCGGGCCGGCCCGCAGGATGCGAACGCCGCCGTCGACCGGTTCCGCCAGGCCATCGCCATCGAACCGCGCGGAAGTTTCCATGCCTGGCTGGCCTTTACCACCGCTTTTCGGCTTGAGCAAAGCAAGGGGCGCGACATGGCCTCGCTGCGCGAAGAGGCCGCCGGGCTGACCGCGCGGGCGCTGGAAGGCGCGCCGGACAACCCGCTTGTGCGCTCGCTTCTGGCGCATGCGAACGGGTTCGTGCTGCGCGATTTCGACCGGGCGAACGCGTTGCTCGCGCCGCTGTCGGGCAGCGATCCGGCCACGCCGATCTATCATTTCGCGCTGTCCATGCTGCGCTTTTACGAAGGCCGCCTGGACGAGGCGCATGCCGCCGCCGCCACCGCCCGGAAAAGGGGCGGCAGCCATCCCTTTGCCTACGCGTTCTCGACCGGGCTGTGCATGATCGAACTGTGCCGGGGCGACGCGGGGCGCGCGGTCACCTACGGGCGCGAGGCCCGCGGGCTGATGCCGATCCTGGGGCGCCCCTACGAGCCGACGCTGCGCTATCTTACGGCGGCTTATGCGCAATCGGGCCAAATGCCCGAGGCGCGCCAAAGCTGGGATGAGCTGTGCCGCATCGATCTGGGCAACTGCGCCGAAAACCTGCGGGACCGCAATTTTCCCGTGCCCGCCGAACATGCCCGCGCGGCGCTTGGGCGCAGTTTTCGCGCGCTGGACGCCGCCGTGATCTGATCCGAAATCCCGAAAGGAAGCGCCGTGCCGATACCGCCCCCGCCCCATCCGCTTGCCGGGTTCACCGATGCCGCGACGCTGCGGCTTGGCAAGCAGGGTGACATCTTTGAACCGATCCCGACGCCTGTTGCGGCGCGGGTGATGGCCTTTGCCCGCATCGCCACGGTGAAAAGCGCGACCAGCCTTGGCGGCGCCCGTGCGCAGGCCCAAGCACAGGCGCAGGCTCAGGCCCAAGCGCAGGCACAGGCGCAGTCCCAGGGCGGCGGCTTTCCCGACCAGGTGCTGTCGACCTGGATCGATCTGCGCGAACTGGCCCTGCTGGGGAACCGGGTGGCACCGGGCGGCGGCGCGGCAGACATCGTTCCGGCGGCGCGCGCCTTTCCCTTTGAAGCGATCCGCCTGCCGCCTCCGCCCGGGGCCGACGACACGGCGGCCGAAATCGAAATCCTGCGCGCCTACCAGCAGGACCTGCGCAGGGATGCCGGGCGGCGCGATGAAATCGAACGGCAGGTCACGGCCAACCACCCCGTCGACGTTCTGCGCCCGCTGGGGATCGACGGGCTGGGGGGCTATGACAACACCGTGCGCCTGATCCGCACCATCCTGCAGATGACCGAGCGCATCGGCTACGTCTACAAGGCGCGGTTCGCCCGCCCGCGCCCTTCGGCGCTGGACCCGACGCTGCGGCCCTTTCTCGCCAATCCCCCGCATGCGGCCTATCCCAGCAATCACGCCTTTCAGAACTTTTCGGTGGCCGAGGTGCTGAACCGCGCGCTGCCCGAACTGCCCGCGACGACCGAGCTGTTCCACGTGGCGCGCCGCATCGGGGAAAATCGCGAATATGCCGGGCTGCACTACCCGTCGGATACGGACGCGGGCGAAATGCTGGCGCGGCAGGTGGCGCCGTATTTGATGTATGTCTGCCGCTCGGCCATTCGCGCCGCCTTGCAGGAATGGAACTGAAGGATGCAGCTATGACCCAGACCGACGGACGCGGCGTCCATTTCCTGTGGCACCTTGAACGGATTGGCGCGATCACCGCCACCGGCCCCGACGCCTACGAGCCAAGCGCTGCCTGGACGGCGCTGCTGGACGGCGCGCAGCCGGTGAACATCGCGCTGATCGACAACGGCGCCGCGCTGGACCATCCCAACCTGCAGGAAGACGGGCGGCCCTGCCTGCACCAGCCCATCGAATTCGCCGCCCATGTGCAGGGCACGCTGTACGAGGATGACCCCGATGCCGCCGTGCCCCGCTTCGACCGGCTGGCCGAGGCGCTGGGCGACATCGGCGTGGCCGATCCGGCGGCATATTTCGACCGTCCCCTGACGCCCGCGCTGAAGGCGGCGATCGACGGCTACCTTGCGCCCGGCACGCGTGAGCCGGCGCGCATCGACGTGCCTGCCCCGTCGCAGCGGTTCGCCGCGCATGCCACCGGCTGCGCCGGGCCTCTGGCAGGGCCATCGCCTCACCGAACATCAAGGGCGTCTCATGCCCGTCG
>CAXICP010000202.1:0-6273 GCA_964022595.1 uncultured Salipiger sp. | reverse complement strand
CGATGATGTTCTTCATCCTGTTCGGCGCGCTCACCTTTACCAACTACGTCAACATGAGCGGGATGACCGCCGACATCCAGTCCTTCCTTGCCCTGTTCGGGAACAGCCCCACCACCACCATCCTGGTGATCCTGTGCATCTACCTGCTGCTGGGCTGCCTGCTGGAAAGCCTGTCGATGATCATGCTGACCGTGCCGGTGTTCTACCCGGTGGTGGCGGCGCAGGGGATCGACCTGATCTGGTTCGGCATCTTCGTGGTCATGGTGACCGAGATTTCCTATATCACGCCGCCGGTGGGGATGAACGCCTTCGTGCTGCGCTCGGTGGTGCGCGACGTGCCGCTTGGTACGATCTTTCGCGGGCTGGGACCGTTCGTGGCGATGGACATCCTGCGCGTGGCGCTGTTGACGGCGGTGCCGGGCCTTGTGCTGGTGCTGACCTAGCGCGCGTCCCAGGCGTGGACCAGCGCGGCGCCCAGTTCATAGTACCGCGCCCGCAGCCCCGTCAGGCGTTCGCCATGCGCCTGCACCGGGCGCAGCGGCAGCGCCGCGCGATCCCCGCCCAGCAGGGCGATGGCGCAGGCGGTGCCGAACACGGTGCCGGGGCCGATGCCGCGCCCCGAATAGCCGTGGCAGGCCAGCCCGTTTTCGCCAAGCGCGGTAATCCGGGGGATATGGTCCGAGGTCATGGCGATGCGCCCGCTCCAGCCGTGTTCAAAGGGCAGGTCGGCGATTTCGGGGAACAACGCGGCCAGCTTGCGCCGCGCCCAGGCGGCGTGGATCGCCTTGCCCGCGCCATCCAGATCGCCGATGCCGCCAACGATCATCCGCCGGTCCCGGTCGGTGCGAAAGGATGACATGACAAGCGCCGTGTCCCAGCAGCCCTCGGCCCCCGCAAGGATGCGGCGCCGGGCGGGCAGGGGCATCGCAACGGTGGCGAACTGCCCGTAATGCACCGGCGTATGCGCGGGCGTGGGCAGGCCCTGCACCGCAAGGTGATAGGCGTTGCTGGCCAGCAGCAGCGATGCGGCGCGCAGACGGTGGCCGTTGCAATCCACCTGCCAGCCGGCGCCATCGGCGGTGACCGAGGTCACGGCGCTGTCCTCGTGCAGCATCGCGCCCGCGTCGCGCGCCGCGCGGGCCAGCCCGCCAAGGTAGGCCAGCGGCTGGATCGTGCCCGCGCGCGGATCGAACAGCGCGCCATGCACGGCGGCGCTGCCGGTGCGGGCCTGGGCGCTGGCCGCGTCAAGCAGTTGCAGCGGCGCGCCCGTGGCCGTGCCCTGCCGGAACCGTTCGCGCAGGTCGGCCATTCCCGATGGGGCGTGGGCGCAGTGCAGCGTGCCCGCGCGGGTCGCATCGCAGCGGATGCCCTCACGCGTGATCAGATCGAACACAAGATCGGGGGCGGCGCCAAGACGGGCGATCAGGGCGCGCCCCTCGGTATCCCCCAGCGCCTTGATGATGTCTTCGGGCTTCAGCCACAGCCCCGCGTTGACAAGCCCCACGTTGCGCCCCGACCCGCCGTGACCGATCTTGCGCGCCTCAAGCAGGGCCACCCGTGCGCCGCGCCGCGCTGCCTCAAGCGCGGCGGACATGCCGGTGAAGCCGCCCCCGACGATGGCAAGATCCACCTGCGCATCCGTGCCAAGGGGCGGGGCGGATACGGCTTCGCGCGCGGTGTCGCGCCAAAGGCTGGTGGTCCGGGCAATCGGGGGGTGGGCCATGCGCGTCGTCCGTCTGGGATGGGCCAAGTCTTGCGCGCCGCGCCGCCCCGGCGCAAGCCCCGCCGGTCAGGGCACAAGCTTGCCCGGGTTCATCAGGTTGCGTGGATCAAGCGCCTGCTTGATCTGCCCCATCACGTCCCATCCATCGCCGTGTTCGGCGCGCATGTAGGGGGTCTTGCCCATGCCCACGCCATGTTCACCGGTGCAGGTGCCCCCAAGCGCCAGCGCCCGTTCGGCCATGCGGTGCGACAGGCGCCGGGCCTCGGCCAGTTCGGCGGGCTGGTCCGGATCGACCAGCAGGATGGCGTGGAAATTGCCATCGCCCACATGGCCCAGGATCGGCCCCGGGATCAGGCTGGCGGCGATATCCGCCTGCGTCTGTTCCACCGCATCGGCAAGGCGCGAAATGGGCACGCAGATGTCGGTGACCAGCGCCCGCGCGCCCTTGCGGCTGGCAAGGATGGCGTAATAGCCGTTGTGGCGCAGCGCCCAGAGCGCGCGGCGTTCATCCTCGCGGGCGGACCAGCGAAAGGTCGACGCCCCGTGATCGGACACGATCTCGGCGAAGCGTTCGGCATCCTGCGCGACGCTGTCGGGCGAGCCGTGAAATTCCACCAGAAGATGCGGCGCGTTGGCCATCTGCATGCCCGAATAGTCGGAAAAGGCGCGGGCGGTGGCGGCATCGACGAATTCGATGCGCGCCATGGGAATGCCCATCTGGATGGTTTCCATCACCGCCGTCACCGCCGATTGCATGTCGGGAAAGGCGCAGATGCCGGCCGATGTGGCCTCGGGGATGCCGTGCAGGCGCAGCGTCAGTTCGGTCACAAGGCCAAGCGTGCCTTCGGACCCGACCATCAAGGCAGTAAGATCGTAGCCCGCCGCCGATTTGCGCGCGCGGCTTCCGGTGCGCAAGCTGCGCCCGTCGGCCAGCACCGCCCGCAGGCTCAGCACATTGTCCCGCATCGAGCCGTAGCGCACCGTCGTGGTGCCCGAGGCGCGCGTCATCGCCATGCCGCCCAGCGTCGCGTTGGCGCCCGGATCGACCGGAAAGAACAGCCCCGTGGCGCGCAGCTCTTCGTTCAGCGCCTGCCGGGTGACGCCGGGTTGCACCGTGACGTCCATGTCGGCGGGCCGGATGTCCAGCACCTTGTTCATGCGGTTGAAATCGACCACGACGCCGCCCCTGACCGCCAGCCCGTGCCCTTCCAGCGACGTGCCCGCGCCCCAGCCGATCATCGGGCAGTCGTGGTCGGCGCAGATGGTGACCAGCGCCTCGACCTCGGCGTGGGTCTCGGGGTAGGCCACCGCATCGGGCGCAATCGACGGAAAATGCGATTCCGACCGCGCATGAAGGTCGAGATCGGACTTGGACCGGGCGAGCCGTTCCCCTAACAGGAGAACAAGAGCGTCAAGCGCCGTGGCGATGGACATGAATACCTCCGAGCAGTCGGGTGGATGTTAGCCGCGCCTTAAGCCGTGCGAAAGGAGGCCGGGGGATGTTGCGGGCGTTTTCCCGCCAGTGGACGGATATGACCAGCAGCTTCGGCCGCGGCTGGGACATGTTGTGCCACAAGGCGCCGGGACAGGTTACCTTTTGGTTAATCGCGCTGGTGGTCGGCGCGGCATCAGGCGCCGCAGCGGTGGTTTTCAGGTTCGCCATCAACCGCTTGCAGGCGTTTCTTTATGGAACCGAAGACGTGTCCACCCTGGCCAGCTTTGCCAGCCAGCTGCCGTGGATCTGGGTGCTTGTGATCCCGGTCTGCGGCGGCGTCGTGGTGGGGGTGATCGTCCAGTTCTTTACTCCGGATGGGCGCGTCAGGTCGGTGTCCGACGTCATCGAGGGCGCCGCGCTGACCGATGGACGGGTGGAAAAGAAGGCGGGCATCGCGTCGGCCCTGTGTTCGTGGATAACGCTATCGACCGGCGGGTCAACCGGGCGCGAGGGCCCGGTGGTGCATATCGCCGCGATGATCGCGTCCTGGACATCGAACCGGCTGCGCGTCGATGGCATCACCGGGCGCGACCTGCTGGGCTGCGCCGTGGCCGCCGCCGTATCCGCCAGCTTCAACGCGCCCATCGCCGGTGCGCTTTTCGGGCTAGAGGTGGTGCTGCGCCATTTCGCCCTGCACGCCTTTGCCCCCATCGTGGTGGCCAGCGCCGCCGGGACGGTGATCAACCGGCTGGCGTTCGGCGATGTGACCGAATTTCTGCTGCCCGGCACGACCACCGTGGAATTCTACCTTGAGCTGCCGGCATTCTTCCTGATGGGGCTGGTGTGCGGGCTGGTGGCGGTGGTGATGATGCGCGCGATCTTCTGGTCCGAGGATATCGGCACCCGCCTGCAGCGCCGCCTGAAGCTGCCGCATGTGCTGCGCCCGGCGCTTGCGGGGCTGTTGCTGGGCGCCATCGCGATCCGGTTTCCGCATATCATCGGGGTGGGCTACGAGACGACGTCGCTGGCGCTGACGGGGATGCTTGGGCTGCAGGCGGCGCTGCTGTTCTGCGCGGTCAAGGTGGCGGCGGTGTCGATCACCATGGCGGGGCGCATGGGGGGCGGGGTGTTTTCGCCCTCGCTGATGGTCGGGGCGCTGACCGGGCTGGCCTTCGGGCATATCGCCACGGGGTTGTTTCCCGACCAAAGCTCGGCCTTCACGCTTTACGCGCTGGCGGGCATGGGCGCGGTTGCGGCGGCGGTGCTGGGCGCGCCGATCTCGACCACGCTCATCGTGTTTGAACTGACGGGCGACTGGCAGACCGGCCTTGCGGTGATGGTGTCGGTGTCCATGTCCACGGCGGTGGCCTCGCGGCTGGTGGACCGCAGCTTTTTCCTGACGCAGCTCAAACGGCGCAACGTGCATCTTGCGGCGGGGCCGCAGACCTACCTGCTGGCGATGTTCCGGGTGGCAAGCGTGATGCGCAAGCAGTCCGATCCGGGCGCCGCCGACGAAGAAGCCTGCCTGCGGATGATTGAGCAGGGGCTATACGTTCCGACCACGGCTACGCTGGAAACCGCGCTGCCACGGTTCGACAAGTCCGGGGTGGCCTTTTTGCCGGTGGTCACGCTCGATGCGCAGACGCAAGAACCCCGCCTGCAGGGGGCGCTGTTCCATGTGGACGCGCTCAAGGCGTATAACCGGGCGCTGGCGGCGACCGCTGCCGAAGAACACAGCTAACCCCGTTTCACCACCGCCCGGTTGGTTCCGCCACACCCGGGTTCTGCGCGGAATTCCGCGCATGCCGATCACGCCCTCTTTCTTTTGGTTAAGTGTTCGTCAAAAGATGTGAGCGAGCTTCGGGTAACACGAAGCCAGGGCAGAATGAACTTTTCGAGGGACAGAATGAATGTGATCGGCGTCAGGAGGGTTCTTGCCCTTCCTTTTCTTTGCGTCATGTTGGCAGCCACGGCGGGCTGTTCGACCAAACCGCAACCCGACATTCGCTATGCCTCGGAAGGGATCGACCTTGGTCGCCGCGCCATGGCGCTGCGCGAGGTGAAAGAGCTTCAAAGCAAGGGCGCCCGCGTCTGGTGCGTGCCCTTCGCCCGCAACGTGAGCGGCATCCAGATCCGCGGAAATGCCAACACCTGGTGGGGCAAGGCCGCAGGGCTTTACGAGCGGGGCCGCGAGCCCGTGGTCGGGTCCGTCATGGCCTTTGCCAAGACATCGGGGATGAGCATGGGTCACGTCGCCGTGGTGTCCGAAGTTGTCAGCGACCGCGTCGTGCGGATCGACCACGCCAACTGGAATCGCAACAAGGTCTCGCTTGGGATGACGGTGGAAGATATCTCGCCGCGCAACGACTGGACTTCGGTCCGGGTCGAAAGCAATCCCGGCGCCTTCGGCAAGGCCTACCCGCTTAACGGGTTCATCTATCCCAACCGGGTGAACTGACCGCCCCTGCACCTGCAAGGCCGGATGGCGGGCCCCGATCAGGCCCGCCCGCCCGCCGCAAGGTCAGATCTGTTCGACCGCCACGCCATCCTGGACGTGAAACGCAAGGTATCCCGCAAGGTCGGTGCCATCGTCGCTGGGCGATTCATAGGACCACACGGCGTTCTCGTATGTCCGGCTTTTGGACGCGATATGGTAATGGGTCGCCTCGCCCAACCAAGGATTGCGCGTGCGATAATCGGACGGCTCGAGAAAGGCCATGGCGATATCGTCGCGCGGGAAATAGACCACAAAGGGCATCTCGCCCTCGGTCAGTTCCAGCGCACGCGCGCTTTCCCCCAGCACGGCACCGCCCGCCCGGATGACCCACGTTCCGGTCGCAGGCCGGATGGTGATGTGTTTCAGCATTCTCTCTCTCTCCCCGTATGCAGCCCGGACGATATACCAGCCGGGATGCGACAGTCCTGTGTCAAAGCGGTGCGCAGGCCGCGCGCAACCAGTCCGCATCGCTGCCGCCGACAAGATCGCCGATCCGGTCCAGCACGTCGGAATGATAGCCGTTCAGCCAGTCGCGTTCTTCCGCGTTCAGAAGATCCGGCACGATCAGGCGCCGGTCGATGGGTACCCATGTGAGGGTCTCGAACCGGTACATCGCGG
>CAXICP010000201.1:0-6282 GCA_964022595.1 uncultured Salipiger sp. | reverse complement strand
AAGCATGATGTTCGAGCGCGCAACTCGGCTGTGCGCGATATCGCCGCAGATCGCGATCGACAGCCGGTGCAACCGGCCTTTGGCGCGGCGGATCGTCAGCGCGTCCAGCAAAGCCTGCGTGGGGTGTTCATGGCGTCCGTCACCGGCGTTCAGCACCGCGCAATTGACCTTCTGGGCCAGCAGATCGACCGCGCCGGATTGCGGATGACGCACGACGATCAGGTCGGGATGCATCGCGTTGAGCGTCAGCGCCGTGTCGATCAGCGTCTCGCCCTTCTTGATCGAACTGGCCTGCATCGACATGTTCATCACGTCCGCGCCCAGCCGCTTGCCCGCGATTTCAAAGCTGGACTGCGTGCGGGTCGAGTTTTCGAAGAACATGTTGATCTGGGTCAGGCCCGAAAGCGCGCTTGAATGCTTTTCGCGCCGCCGCGAAAGCGTGACGTAGCTTTCGGCAAGGTCAAGCAGCGTGCCGATCTCGTCGGGGCGCAGGGGCTCTATGCCCAGAAGGTGACGCTGGTCGAAACGCATGGGGGGCTCCGGTATCGTATGGGGGCGGTTATATGGGCGGGGGGGGCAGCGGACAAGTGGCTGACCCACTTGCGGCAGGGTCATGCGCATTTGACCCAAGATGACGGCCGTGGGGGATTTCCGGCGGCGCGGCCCGGCAGTAAGGTGCGCGCATGGAAACGGGAATCGACGCAGGCATGGACTGGTTCGCGGCGCGCGCGGCGCTGGACTGGCAGCTGGAACTTGGCGCCGACGAGGCGATCGGCGAGTCGCCGGTGGACCGCTTCGCCGCCGAGGCCGAGGCGCAGGCGGCCCGCGCCGCCCCTGTCGTCGCGCCTGCGGCGGTGCCGGGCCGCGCCGTGCCCCTTGGCGAAGCCGACCCCGTGCAGGAAGCCAACGAGGCCGCGCGCGGCGCAACCACGCTGGACCAACTGCGCGAGGCGATGGCCGCCTTCGAACACTGCGAACTGAAACGCGGGGCGCGCAACCTTGTGTTCAGCGACGGCGTGCCGGGCGCGCGGGTGATGATCGTGGGCGAGGCGCCGGGGCGCGACGAGGACCGGCAGGGCAAGCCCTTCGTCGGGCGCGCCGGGCAATTGCTGGACAGGATGCTGGGCGCGATCGGGCTGTCGCGGGCCGAATCGGTCTACATCGCCAACGTCCTGCCCTGGCGGCCGCCGCAGAACCGTGACCCAAGGCCGGACGAGATCGCCATGATGCAGCCGTTTCTACGGCGCCACATCGCGCTGGCCGACCCCGCGCTGCTGGTGGTCGTGGGCAACATCTCGTGCAGCGCCCTGCTGGGCCGGTCGGGGATCACGCGACTGCGCGGTCAGTGGGCCGAGGCCGAAGGCCGCCCCGCGATACCGATGTTCCACCCCGCCTACCTGCTGCGTCAGCCGCGTATGAAACGCGAAGCCTGGGCCGACCTGCTGTCGCTGTCCGCAAGGCTTGAGGCGCTGCCGTGAAGCTGCCCGGGTTGCTTGCCCTGCTGGTGCTTCTGGCCGCGCCGGTGGCGGCTCAGGACTTTTCCATCGACTACGACCGCCTGTTCGAGGAAAACTCGGACAGCATCATGGTGGGCGAACCGGGCGTGCAGCGGCTGGTACGGCCGTGGCCGGTGATCGTGGAACGCCGCCGGGGCCGTTACCGGGCCGAGGACCAGTCCGGCTGGGGGCCCGCGGGATGCGCGCTGGATCGGCTGTTCGTGGCGGGCGCGGCCGTGACGGCCTGTCCCGATCTTTATTCGGATGACCAGCGCGACCGCGTGGCGGCGCAGCTTTTGCGCGGGGTCCGGTTCTTTGCGCAGAACACCGTGCCGCCGATGACGCCCGAAGCCGCCGATGCGGCCATGCGCGCGCGGCTTGCCGACACCCGCGACAGGCTGTCGCTGGTCTGCGCCTATGGCTCCGAAGAACTGGCCTTTGCCGCGCATATCGCCGAGGATGACAGCATCAGGCGTTTCGAGCGCATCTTTCGCACCGCGCGCCTGCCCATCACCAGGCCATGCAGGTAACCCCCACATGTCGCGCATCGACCAGACCAGAGATTTCATTCCCGTCCGCATCGCGGTGCTGACCGTAAGCGACACGCGCTCGCCGTCGGATGACCGGTCGGGCGACACGCTGGTGCAGCGCCTGACCGACGCGGGGCATTCCCTTGCGGCGCGGGCGATCTGCACCGACGACCGCCCCGCCATCGCCGCGCAGCTGCGCGCCTGGGTGGCGGACCCGGATATCGACGTGATCCTGTCGACCGGCGGCACCGGCCTGACCGGGCGCGACGTCACGGTCGAAGCCCACCGCGAGGTCTATGAAAAGGAAATCGACGCCTTCGGCACGGTCTTCACCATCGTCTCGATGCAGAAGATCGGCACAAGCGCGGTGCAAAGCCGCGCCACCGGGGGCGTGGCCGGGGGCACCTACCTGTTCGCGCTGCCCGGCAGCCCCGGCGCCTGCAAGGATGCCTGGGACGAAATTCTGGCGTTTCAGCTGGATTACCGGCACCGGCCCTGCAATTTCGTCGAAATTTTTCCACGTCTCGGCGAACATCAGCGGCGGAAGTGACGCAATCGTGCGTATCACGTCAGATGCGCCGGGCTTCCGCGCCCTGTAGACTTTTCCGAACTGGCCCCGCCGCCCCCCTTTCAGGACGACGCCCATGCGATTCCTACGCCAAAGCCTGACCGGCCTGTTGCTTCTGTCGATTGCCCTTGGCCTGCTGGTCTGGGCGGTGGCGCTGATCCAGGGCGCCGTGCAGGCGCGCCTGAACGACAGCCCCCGGATGCCGCAGCCGCGCGAACGGGTGTTCGCCGTGAACGTGCTGCCGGCAAGCTATGAAACCGTGACCCCGGTGCTGACCGCCTTCGGCGAGGTGCAAAGCCGCCGCACGCTGGAATTGCGCACCGCGATCGAGGGCACGCTGGTCGATCTGGACCCGGCCTTCGTCGAAGGCGGGCGCGTCGCGGCCGGCACGCTTCTGGCGCGGATCGACCCGGCCGACCTTGCCGCCGCGCTGGAAAGCGCGAACAGCGACCTTGACGATGCCGAAGCCGAACTGCGCGAGGCGCGCCGCGCCGTGGTGCTGGAAGCCGAAGCGCTGGCCGGGGTCGAAGAACAGGCCGCGCTGCGCCAGCGGGCCTTTGACCGGCAAAAGGACCTTGAGGCGCGCAGCGTCGGCACCGCCGCGCAGGTCGAAGAGGCCGAGCTTGCGGCATCGACGGCGCGCCAGTCGGTCACCTCGGCCCGCCAGTCTCTGGCCACCGCCGAGGCGCGGGTGAATTCGGCGCAAACCGCGCTTGCCCGGGCCCGCATCGCCCGCGACGAGGCGCAGCGGCGGCTGGACGAAACCGAAATCCGCGCCCCCTTCGATGCCCAACTGTCCGATGTGACGGTGGTTGCCGGGCGGCGGGTGTCGGCGAACGAGCAGCTTGCCTCGCTGGTGGATCCCGACGCGCTGGAAGTGGCGTTTCGCGTTTCTGTGCAGCAATACGCGCGGCTTCTGGACGATGGCGGCGCCCTGCGCGAGGCGCCGGTGCGCGTGGTGCAGGACCTGCTGGGCGGGCGGCTTGAAACCACGGGGCACCTGACCCGCGAAGGCGCCGCCGTGGGCGAGGGACAGACCGGGCGGCTGCTTTACGCCACGCTTGCCCGGGCGGGCGGCTTCAAGCCCGGCGATTTCGTGACCGTCGAAGTGACCGAACCGCCGATGAACCGCGTCGCGCGCCTGCCCGCCACGGCGCTGGACGCCGATGGCGAGGTGCTGGCGATTGGCGCTGGCGACCGGCTTGAGGCGATTCCCGTGACCCTGATGCGCCGCCAAGGCGATGACGTGCTGGTGCGCGGTGACGGCCTTGCGGGGCGCGCCATCGTCACGCAGCGCACGCCGCTGCTGGGCGCGGGCATCAAGGTGCGCGCGCTGCAGGCGGACGGCGAACCCCAGGCCGCCGCCGAAGAAATGCTGCAACTGGACGCCGAACGCCGCGCCCGGCTGGTCGCCTTTGTCGAGGCGAACACCCGCATGCCCGCCGATGCCCGCCAGAATCTGCTTGCGCAGCTCGCCCAGGACCAGGTGCCGGCGTCGATCGTCGCCCGGCTTGAAGCGCGGATGGGAAGCTGACCATGCGCCAGATCCCCGGGCAGGCCAGCGGCATCCTTTCCTATTTCACCCGTCACCCCACGGTCGCCAACCTGCTGCTGGTGGTGCTGATCGCCTCGGGGCTTCTGGCCGCGCCGAACATGCGCGCGCAATTCTTTCCCGATGTCATCGACGATGACGTCACCGTCAACGTCAGCTGGGACGGCGCCGGGGCCACGGATGTCGACACCGGCATTGTGCAGGTTCTGGAACCGACGCTGCTGGCGGTCGAGGGGGTGGTGAATTCCGAAAGCCGCTCGACCGAGGGCAGCGCCCGCATCGAGCTGGAATTCGAACCGGGCTATGACATGATGAAGGCCGTCGACGATGTCGAGGCTGCCGTCGACACGGTCACCAACCTGCCCGAGGATGCCGACGATCCCACCATCCGCTCGGGCGGCTGGGCGGACCGGGTGACCGACGTGGTGATCTCGGGGCCGGTGGCGACGGCGCAGCTGGCGCGCTTTGCCGATGAATTCGTGCTGCGCCTGTTCGCCGAGGGCGTCACCCGCACCACCATCCGCGGCCTTGCGGCGCCGCGCATCATCGCCGAGGTGCCCACCCGCAACCTCGTGGGGTTCGATGTGACCATGGCCGACATCGCCGCCGCCATCGCGGGCGAGGTCGATGCCAACCCCGCCGGCGATGTCAGCGGCGCCAACGCCCGCGTGCGCGCCGGCGTCGAAACCCGCAGCGCCGAGGACATCGCCGCCATCGTGCTGCGTTCGGAACCCGATGGCACGGCGCTGACCATCGGCGATGTGGCGCGGCTGCGGCGCGAGGGGATCGACCGGGAACGGACCTATTTCGTCGGCGATCACCCGGCGATCTCGATCCGGGTCGACCGCTCGGCCGAGGGCGACGCCATCAAGATCCAGCACACGGTCGAGGACGTGGCCCGCGATTTCCAGGCCCAGTTGCCCGAAGGCACCGCCGTCGATCTGATCCGCACCCGCGCCGAGGCGATCACCGGGCGGCTCAACATCCTGCTGGACAACGGCGCCACGGGGCTGGCGCTGGTGGTGGTGCTGCTGTTCCTGTTCCTGAACGCGCGCACCGCGATCTGGGTGGCGATGGGCATTCCCACGTCGATGCTGGCGGCGCTGGCGCTGATGTACGCATCGGGGCTGACGATCAACATGATCTCGCTGTTCGCGCTGATCCTCACGCTGGGCATCGTGGTGGACGATGCCATTGTGGTGGGCGAACATGCCGATCACATGTCGCGCCACGGGCTGGCCCCGATGGAGGCCGCCGAAACCGCCGCCCGGCGCATGGCGTTGCCGGTGTTCTCGTCCACGCTGACCACGGTGATCGCCTTTTTCGGGCTGACCGCCATCGGGGGGCGGTTCGGGGACATGATAAAGGACATTCCCTTCACCGTGATCGTGGTGCTGATCGCCTCGCTGGTCGAATGCTTCCTGATCCTGCCCAACCACATGGCCCATGCCATCCGCGCCTCGCAAAAGCGGCACTGGTACGACTGGCCGTCGCGGCAGGTGAACCGGGGCTTCCGCTGGGTGCGTGAAACGCTGTTCCGGCCCTTCATGTGGGGCGTGGTGCGGGCGCGCTACGTGGTGCTTGCGGACGCGCTGCTGCTGCTGGCAAGCCAGGCGGCGCTGTTCATCCGGGGCGACGTGCAGTGGCGGTTCTTCAACGGCCCCGAGCAATCGTCGGTCACCGGCAATTTCGCCATGGTCGCCAGCGCCACCCGCGCCGACACGCTGGCGCAGCTTCAGATGCTGCAGGCCACGGTCGAAGAGGTGGGGCGCGAATACGAACGCACCCATGGTCGCAACCCCATCGCCTACGTTCTGGCGGAAATCGGGGGCAACGCGGGGCCCGGGCTGGCCGGGGCCGACAGTAAGGATGCCGATCAGCTGGGCGCCATTTCGATCGAACTGATCGATGCCGATCTGCGCCCCTATTCCAGCTTCGCGCTGGTGGGGGTGTTGCAGGAACGCCTGTCGGCCCACCCCATGGTCGAGACGATCAGCTTTCGCGGCTGGCGGTCCGGTCCGGGCGGCGATGCGCTGGACGTGCAGTTCTACGGCGCCGATTCCGACACGCTCAAGGCCGCGTCCGAGGATCTGAAGACGGCGCTTCTGCCGTTCCCCGAGGTGTCCGCGGTCGCAG
>CAXICP010000200.1:0-6286 GCA_964022595.1 uncultured Salipiger sp. | reverse complement strand
GAAACCACGACCGGCGGCAACGCGCTGAAATTCTACAGCTCGGTTCGCCTGGATATCCGCCGCATCGGGTCGATCAAGGACCGCGACGAAGTGGTCGGCAACCAGACCCGCGTGAAGGTGGTCAAGAACAAGGTGGCGCCGCCGTTCAAGCAGGTGGAATTCGACATCATGTATGGCGAAGGCATCTCGAAGATGGGCGAACTTCTTGACCTTGGCGTCAAGGCGGGCGTGGTCGACAAGTCCGGCGCCTGGTATTCCTATGGCGATGAACGGATCGGGCAGGGGCGTGAGAACGCCAAGAACTTCCTGCGCGAGAACACCCGCGTGTCGCTGGAAATCGAAGACAAGATCCGCGCCGCCCACGGGCTGGATTTCCACATGCCGGACACCGACGGGCGCGATTCCGACGGCGACCTGACGGAAGACTGATCAAGGGTTCGGGGGCGATCGCACGCGGTCGCCTCCGTTTCTTTCGGCGCCAAGCCTTGGCCAAGGCTTGGCGCTTTTTCATGCGCGCCATCGCGTGCCGGCCCGCTTTTCCCGTTATGAACCCAAGGCGTTCTGCGCGCTTTTACTGCGCCAGAAGCCGCGTCACTCCGATTGACGCCGCGCGCGCAAGATCCTGATCCAGCGACATCGGAATGTATTCGCCGCGCCGCCACAGCGTGCCAAGATCATCGTAATGGCGCGACAGGAAATGCCCCGACTGCCCGGTCGAGTTGATGAACACCGACGAATCCGGATCGGCAAAATCATAGACCCCGCGATAGGTCGCCGCGTGCACGTTCAGGAACGGATCCGGGTCCTTGCCGTTGCTTACGCCGCGCTGAAGCGTGAAATCACCGCCGGACGTGTTCTGGCGAATGTTCACGAAATAGCGCAGCAGCGGCACGTCTCCCAGCACGGCGTGGCGGTGCACTGCCTGATGCGCATCGCCCCAGCGCAGCGATTCCAGCGCGGTGCCGAAATGTTCGCCGATCCACAGCAGGGCATCGTCCAGCGACATGCGGGCGATATCCGTGCAGGTTTCCGTCGCGACCGAGCGCACCACGTCGCACCACGCGCCGGCGCCGTCCACGTCGCGGAACACCCGTTCGATGAACAGCGGCTCGACATGGTCGTATTCATCCGCCAGCGGCCCCAGGTCGTCGCGGATCAGCCGTTCCTGCAGGGCGCGCAGCCAGGCGGCATAGATCAGCGGTTCGGGCAGATGTTCGTTCATCTCGCCGTTCCAGTTGGCCAGCAGGTCCAGCGCCCTTTGGCGCTGACGCTCGGGGCTGCCCTCGGGGGCGGCCTCGCCGGTGTACCACAAATCGCGCCCGATCAGCGGCAGCAGCGTGCGCGCCGCCGGCGACACGGTGTCCAGCTGCGCCTCGATGAAACTGTCGCGCGTGTGGACCTGCCGGCCCTGCATCAGCTGCGTCCAGCGGGTGATGCGCTGGCTGTCGCCCCAGTCGAAACTGACATGTTCGGGAAAGGGATCTTCCAGGATCTTGTTGTTGGTGTTGCCGACGATGCCGCCCTCGGGGTCGATCCATTCGGGGTTGTCGCTGGCGGGAAACCGCCCCTGCCAGCGGTTCGCCGCGATCCATCCGGGCGAGGGCAGCCGCCCCTGGCCCTGCATGTCGGGGGCGCGCCGGGGCATGGCGCCGATCAGCTTCATGCTCACGTGGCTTGCGTCGATCACCGTCAGCATCTGCGAAGGCGCAACATAAAGCTCGCTGGCGCGCAGTGCCTCGTTCACGCTTTGCGCCCGCATCAGGCGCAAAGCCGCGCTGAGCGAGCTGTCTTGGTCCGAAAGCGCCGTCCAGCTAAGCGACATCACGTGGCCGTTGGGGGTGATGCGGTCCAGCCCAAAGCGCCGGCCCGGCAGCACGGGGCCGTTTTCTGTCCAGCGCAGGGTGACCGTGACAGGCGCCTCATTCCGGATTTCGATGATCGAGCGGCGGGTTGTGAAACGCGCCCAGCCATCGGGCGTGCGGTATTGCTGCGGATCGTCGGGGTTAAGCTCTTCCAGGTGCAGGTCCTGATCATCGAGGTAGGAAGAGGTGATCCCCCAGGCCAGCTGCTGTGAGCGGCCCAGCATCACGGCGGGAATGCCCGGAATCGTGCCCCCGATCACGCCGCCCTGCTGCAACTGAAGCCGGGCAAGATACCATGTGGATGGCGCGGTCAGGCCCAGGTGCGGATCGTTGGCCAGCAGCGTGCCGCCCCCCGCTGACCGGTCCGGCGCCGCGGCCCAGACGTTGGACGCCCCCGCAAGGCCGCGCCGGGGCACCGGCGACAGCGCGCTGCCCGGGTCAGAGACAGCGGCGTGGCGCGGCATATGGGTGCCGGGCAGAAGGCTGGCGTAGGAGGGCAGCGCCGCCGTGCCGCTGCCGGGAATGTCGGGCAGGATATCGGCCAGGCGATCCGGATCGGGCAGCTGAAGCGAGGTGCGCGCGCGCAGGATCTCGTCGCGGAACTGGCCCGAAAGCTGCAACGCCATAAGCTTGACCAGCGCGATGCTGTCGGCCGGCTGCCAAGGCGCGATCGGGGCGTCGAAGACGAAGAATTCCGGCGCGCCGCGACCCAGGCTCTTGTCGTTGATCTCGGCGATGCGGGCGTTGACCCCGGCGGCATAGGCGCGCAGCGCGTCCAGGGCCTCTGGGTCCTGTGCGGAAACCGATCGCGTCGCCAGCGTGTAAAGGTCAAGCCGCCGCAGCAGGATGTCGGTTTCCAGCGTGCGCTTGCCGAACACCTCGGACAGGCGGCCCTGCACGGTGCGGCGCATCAGGATCATCTGCCACAGCCGGTCCTGCGCATGGGAATAGCCAAGGCCAAAGAACGCATCCTCGTCGGTCTGGGCAAAGATATGCGGCACGGCGGAATTGTCGCGGACGATCTCGACCTCGGCGCGGATGCCGCTGACGGCAAGGGTCTTGTCGTAATCGGGCAGGGACCGTGACGCAAGGTAATAGACCAACGCACCCCCCGCGACGGCAAGAATGATCGCCATCGTGGCAAGCCTGAGCAGCCATCGAAACAATGTCGCCATGCGGTGGTGCCCCTTGTCCCGGCGCGGTGTTCGCTGTGGCCCGGTCGGCGGGCCATGGCCCCGGGGATTACCGCCTTGCCGCCCCCTTGCCAAGGCCCGGCCCAAAGGCGAAGCTTCGCGCGACATCAGCAATAACGGGAGCTTGAACCATGGCGAAATGCGCATTTCTGGGGCTTGGGGTCATGGGGTACCCCATGGCCGGGCATCTGGTCGCCGCCGGACACGAGGTCGCCGTGTACAACCGCACCTCGGCCAAGGCGGAAAAATGGGCAGCGCAGCATGGCGGCACGGCCGCGCCCACCCCGCGCGAGGCGGCGCAGGGCGCCGATTTCGTCATGGCCTGCGTCGGCAATGACGACGATCTGCGGCAGGTCTGCCTTGGACCGGACGGCGCCTTTGCCGGCATGGCCGAGGGCGCCGTTTTCGTCGATCACACAACCGTCAGCCCGATGGTCACGCGCGAATTGCACGCCGCCGCGTCCGAACAGGGCAGGGGCTTTGTCGACGCGCCGGTGTCGGGCGGGCAGGCGGGCGCCGAAAACGGCCAGCTGGTGGTGATGTGCGGCGGCGATCAGGCGCATTACGACGCGGCCGAGCCGGTGATTGCCGCCTATTCCAAGCTGTGCCGCCGCATCGGCGACAGCGGCGCGGGGCAGATCGCCAAGAGCGTCAACCAGATCTGCATCGCGGGGCTGGTGCAGGGCCTGTCCGAGGGGCTGGCCTTTGCCGAAAAGGCCGGGATCGACGCGCGCGCGGTGGTCGAGGTCATCGGCGGCGGCGCGGCCGGGTCCTGGCAGATGGTGAACCGCTATGAAACCATGCTGGCGGATGAATTCGAACATGGTTTCGCGGTGGACTGGATGCGCAAGGATCTTGCGATCTGCCTTGCCACCGCCGAGCAGAACGGTGCCTCGCTGCCGGTGACGGCGCTGGTCGACCAGTTCTACAAGGATGTGCAGCAGATGGGCGGAGGGCGCTGGGATACGTCAAGCCTGCTGCGCCGGCTCAAGGCATTCGGCTAGGCAGCAAAACGGCGCCCGGGGTTCCGGGCGCCGTATGCGTCTGTACCGAACTTCGCGCTTATGCGAGCGTCGCGTCCATGGTGATTTCCGCGTTCAGCAGCTTGGAAATCGGGCAGTTCGCCTTGGCGGTGTTCGCCGCCTTTTCGAAATCCTCGGCGCTGACGTCGGGGATCTTTGCGGTCACCACGAGGTGGCTTTTCGTCACCGCGAACCCGTCGTCCTTCTTTTCAAGCGACACGGTCGCCTCGGTCGAGATGTCGTCGGCGGTAAAGCCGGCCTCGCCCAGGATCATGCTCAGCGCCATGGAAAAGCAGCTGGCATGTGCGGCGGCGACCAGTTCTTCGGGGTTGCTGCCCGCTTCGCCTTCGAACCGCTTGCGGAAACCGTAGTTCACCGCGTCGAGCACGCCGGATTCGGTCGAAATCGTCCCCGTTCCGTCCTTGAGGCCGCCTTTCCAGTTCGCGGATGCCTTCTTGTCGATCATGTCGTGCTCCTTTTCATGGTGTCGATGGGCCGCCGGTCTTGCGGCGCTCGGCTCTTAACGCGGTGGGGCGGGTGGCGGTTGCGTCGCTCTCGCCCATTAGGCCAAGAAACACGGGCCGTACCCGCGCGCGCAGCACATTGCATATTGTCTTTTCCACATCCGATCCCCTATGCTGCCCTGCAAGGTCCCCGCATCCGCGCGGACCCTGAAAGTTTCGCTGCGCCGCCGCGTCCCCATGAAGGAAGCCGTCGCAGACCGATTGGGCCCAAGGGCCATCCGAAGACCGCCCGACCCGCCCTAGCGGCGACGGGCCGCAAACAGGCGCAGGCGCCGTCACCGGGAACGGGACGCGCGGACATGCGTCGGAGAAGAAACGCGATGAAGCGTGCGACGCAGTTGAGGCACCCGGGTGAAGACACATTGTCTTCCCGTGCCTGCGCGCCGCAACTCGCCCAGACAAGCCACGCCGCGACACCGCTGAAACCGCCTCCGGGCAGGTCAGGGGCGCTTGCGCCGTGCAGACGGATAACATGGCAAAGAAGATGCTCATCGACGCCACCCACGCGGAGGAAACCCGCGTCGTGGTGGTTGACGGAAACAAGGTCGAGGAATTCGACTTCGAATCGGAAAACAAGCGCCAGCTGGCCGGCAACATCTACCTCGCGAAAGTCACGCGTGTAGAGCCGTCGCTGCAGGCTGCCTTCGTCGATTACGGCGGCAACCGGCACGGGTTCCTGGCCTTTTCGGAAATCCACCCCGATTACTACCAGATCCCGGTCGCCGACCGTCAGGCCCTGATGGAAGAAGAGGCCGCGCTTGCCGCCGAGGCGGACGAGGAAGAAGAAGAAAAGCCCAAGCGCGGTTCGCGCTCGCGCCGCTCGCGTTCGCGTTCCAAGGCGGAAAAGTCCAAATCCGACGACAAGACCACCAGCGCCGAGGTTTCTGAAATCTCGGGCATGGAAACCATCGACCTGGGTGAAGAGGGCAGCGAGCCGACCGCCTCGGACAATATTGCCGCGACTGGCGATGACGACACGGCAACCGAAACCGCGTCCGATGTGACCGCGCCCGGCATCGACGATGCCGCGCCCGCAGCCGATGCGCCGGCGGCCGACTCTGATGATGATGGTTCGGACGACGATGATGACGACGACGAGCGCGGCGATGACAGCATCGAATCCGTGGCCGACGACGACACCGAAGAAGACATCCGCCCCAAGCGCAAGCCCCGGCCGCGCAAGTACAAGATCCAGGAAGTCGTAAAGGTGCGCCAGATCCTTCTGGTGCAGGTCGTCAAGGAAGAACGCGGCAACAAGGGCGCCGCGCTGACCACCTATCTGTCGCTTGCCGGGCGCTACTGCGTCCTGATGCCGAACACGGCGCGCGGGGGTGGCATCAGCCGCAAGATCACCAACGCCGCCGACCGCTCCAAACTCAAGCAGATCGCGCAGGAAATCGACGTGCCGCGCGGCGCGGGCCTGATCATTCGCACCGCCGGTGCCAAGCGCACCAAGACCGAGATCAAGCGCGATTACGAATACCTGCAGCGCCTGTGGGAACAGATCCGCGAACTGACGCTGAAATCCATCGCGCCCGCCAAGATCTACGAAGAAGGCGACCTGATCAAACGCTCGATCCGCGACCTCTACAGCCGCGAAATCGACGAGGTTCTGGTTGAGGGCGAGCGCGGCTACCGCATCGCCAAGGACTTCATGAAGATGATCATGCCGTCCCACGCCAAGA
>CAXICP010000199.1:0-6309 GCA_964022595.1 uncultured Salipiger sp. | reverse complement strand
TGGCTGTATTCATAGATCTGGAACACGGTGAAGATCGCGCCCAGGACGATGGCAAGGATCAGGCCCCACTTCATGTCCTCGCGGTTGTTCTCGTGCACCAGGGCGTGGTGCGCCCAGGTCGCCGCGCAGCCCGAGCACAGCAGGATCAGGGTGTTGATCAGCGGCAGGTGCCAGGGGTCGAAGGTTTCGATCCCGGCGGGCGGCCAGACGCCATCGACCGCCGGAGAGTTCGGCCCCATCGGGTACATGGCGTGCTTGAAGAAGCTCCAGAACCAGGCGAAGAAGAACATCACCTCGGACATGATGAACAGGATGAAGCCGTATTTCAGGCCGATCTGCACCACCGGCGTGTGATCGCCCACCCGGCTTTCGCTGATCACGTCCGACCACCAGCCGAACATCACGTACAGAACGGCGACAAACCCGGCAAGAAAGATCCAGGGGCCCGATCCGTGCATCCAGAGCACTGCGCCGAAGAGCATGACAAAGGCCCCGATGGACGCGATGAACGGCCAAACCGAGGGCGGCAATATGTGGTAATCGTGGTTCTTCGCGTGCGCCATGTCGTCTCGTTCTCCCTCGCGGTAAGGCGGTCTTAGTTCACGGATCTCGCGTCCGTGGTTTCGGTGTCGAGCGCGGCCTGCGCATCGGGCAGGTCGATCTCGTAGAAGGTGTAGCTTAGCGTGATGTGGTTGGTGTGCCGGGCGTCCTGGTCATCGACGATTTCCGGGTCGACGAAGAAGCTGACTGGCATCATCACGCGCTCGCCCGGCATCAGCACCTGCTCGGTAAAGCAGAAGCATTCGATCTTGTTGAAATATCCGCCTGCCTCGTAGGGGTAGACGTTATAGGCGGCCTGCCCGGCGATGGGGCGGTCGGTGGGGTTGTATGCCTCGTAGAAGGCAAGCCCCTCTTCGCCGATGCGCAGGGTCATCTCGGTCTGGGCGGGCTTGAATTCCCAGCCGAAACCGCGCGCCTTGGACCCGTCGAAGCGGATCTTGATCTTGCGGTCAAGAATGGTCGTGGATGGCCCCGTGGCGACGTTGGTGGTGCCGGCAAAGCCGGTGACGCGGCAGAACCAGTTGTAGAACGGGACCGAGGCCCAGGCCATGGCCCCCATGAACAGCACGACGCCGACCAGTTTCAGGACCGTCCTGGAATTGCGGTCAATTGCCATTTTCCACCCGCCCCTTGCCCTGAAGGGCGGCGCCCACTTCTCCGCTGGTGATCTTGACCACGGTCATGCCGAAGACGATGGCGATGAAGGCGGCCAGCAGAAGGCCGACGCCGACATTGCGGCTGAACCGGCGCTTGTGCAGCTCGTGCGTCTTGCCGATGCTCATGCCCAGCCCCCCATGCCGAAACGGGCAAGCCCGGCTTCCAGCAGGATCGCGCCGAAATGGGCGAAGAGATACAGCAGGGACAGTTTGAAGAACTTGCGCTCGGCGGCGAAGTTGTCGGTTTCGGACGCGTCTTCGTCACGGCGCCAGATGTCCCAGGCGCCCTTGACGAACAGCGCGTTCAGCGCCACGGCCACCGCCAGATAGACCGGCCCGCCGATGGCGGTAAAGCCGGTGCCGATGGCCAGCGCCGCCAGCAGCAGCGTGTAGACAAGGATATGCACGCGGGTCGACCGCCGGCCGTGGGTCACGGTCAGCATCGGCACGCCCGCATCGTCGTAATCGTTGCGCATGAACAGCGCGAGCGCCCAGAAATGCGGGGGCGTCCACATGAAGGTCAGGCAGAACATCAGCACCGATTCGATGCCGATCTGCCCGGTGGCCGCCGCCCAGCCGATCATCGGGGGAAAGGCGCCGGCGGCGCCGCCGATGACGATGTTCTGCGGCGTCGACCGCTTGAGCCACATGGTATAGATCACCACGTAGAAGAAGATGGTGAAGGCCAGCAGCCCGCCCGCCAGAAGGTTCGTCGCCAGCGCGAGGAACACGCAGGAAAAGCCCGACAGCACCAGCCCGATGGCCAGCGCCTCGCCGCTGTCGACCCGCCCCGAGGGGATCGGGCGGCGCGCGGTGCGTTTCATCACCTGGTCGATGTCGGCGTCCCACCACATGTTCAGCGCACCGGACGCGCCGCCGCCCACGGCGATGAACAGGATGGCGCAAAACCCCAGGAACGGGTGCACGGGCACCGGCGCCGCCAGCAGCCCGACCAGTGCCGTGAACACCACAAGCGTCATCACCCGAGGCTTGAGCAGGGCGAAATAGTCGGCAAACCCCGCATCCTTGGGCGGGGTGTCGGAAAAGCTGCTGTTGGTCGAAAGATCGGTCATGCCGTTATGTCTTTACCTGTCAGTTGGAGGGGCGGGCCCGCCCCTCGCAAGATGGGTCCGCGTCAGCTGTTGGCGAGGAACTGGCGCACGTCGACATATCCGCCATCCTCTTTGGACGCTGCCAGCCAGGCATCGTACACCTCCTGGCTGACCACCTTGACGGTGATCGGCATGTAGGCGTGGCTGATGCCGCAAAGCTCGGAGCACTGACCGAAATACACGCCTTCGCGTTCGGCGGCGAACCACAGTTCCGCGATCCGGCCCGGCACGGCATCCTGTTTCACGCCGAAGGCGGGGATGGTCCAGCTGTGGATCACGTCGGCGCCGGTCACCTGCATGACGACGGTGGCGCCCACGGGAACGACCACGGCGGTGTCGGTGGCCAGCAGCCATTCGTCGCGGCTGTAGCCGGCTTCGACCAGCTGCGCTTCGACTTCGGCGTTCAGGCGGTTGTCGCCGCCCGTCGCGGGGGCGCCGATCATGTAACCTTCGTAGCCCAGATCCTCGCCCACGTATTCATAGCCCCAGTACCACTGGTAGCCGGTCACCTTGATGACGATGTCCCCTTCGGGGATTTCCTGCTGCTTGAACAGGACCGGCAACGAGAAGGCGCCGATCACCAGCAGGATCAGGATCGGGCCCAGCGTCCAGGCGACCTCGACCGGGGTGTGGTGCGTGAAGCTTGCCGGCGTCGGGTTGGCGCGGCGGTTGAACCGCGCAAAGGCATAAACCAGCAGGCCGGCCACGAACAGGCAGATCACCGTGATGATCACCAGCAGCATGCCGTCGAGCCATTGCAGGTCACGGGCGAGTTCCGTCGCCGCGGGCTGAAAACCCACACCACCCTGGTGCGGACGCCCGACCACCTCGAGCCCCTGGGCGAGAGCGGGGGCTGCCGTAAGGCTGGCTGCGAGGCCCGTCAGCATCGAAATCTTGCGCATGTGTCTTTCACCTGGTCCTGTTTGTCGGTCTGGAACCGCCTTGGCGCGCATCCTCTCCACGCCGTTGCGATCGGTCTTGAATCGTCACAGGAGAAACGAACCCGGGCAAAGCGCGCGGGTTTGATCCTCCTCCCCATTGTCCACGCACTCTAAAGAGCACATGTTGTGCATCAATTAAACCGGATCGAAGGTCGCGAAAAAGAGATTTTTTGACCTCGGTCAACCGAGACGAAGGAAAACCCCATGCCCGACGCCCCTTTTCGCCCCTTCGAAACCGCGCTGGACATGGATCGCACGCTGTTGCTGGTGCGCGATGCGCTTGCCGGGGCCGACGATGGCGAGTTGTTCCTGGAACGCCGCCGCGGCGAGGCCCTGGTGCTGGATGACGGGCGAATCAGGACGGCAAGCTACGACGCTTCGGAAGGATTCGGCCTGCGCGCCGTGCGGGGCGAGGTGACGGGCTATGCCCATGCCACGGAACTTTCCGAACAGGCGATCAAGCGCGCGGCGCAGACCGCGCGGCTTGCGGTCGGCGATGGCGGCGGGATCATGGCGCCTCCGCCGCAGGGCACCAACCGCACGCTTTACACCGATGCCGACCCGATCGCGGGGCAGGCCTTTGCCGTCAAGGTCGACACCCTGCGCGAGATCGACGCCTACGCCCGGGCCCTTGATCCGCGCGTGGTGCAGGTGACCGCGACCATTGCCGCAAGCTGCCAGGAAATCGCGATCCTGCGCCCCGAGGGCGGGCTTGTGACCGATATCCGCCCCATGACCCGCGTGACCGTCAGCGTCATCGTCGAGGAAAACGGCCGCCGCGAAAGCGGCAGCGCGTCGGGGGGCGGGCGCTACGTGCTGGATGGCATGCTTGAAGCGTCCGACTGGCAGGACAAGGCGCGCGAGGCGCTGCGCATCGGGCTGGTGAACCTGCGCGCCGAACCCGCGCCCGCCGGCGTGATGGACATCGTGCTGGGGCCGGGCTGGCCGGGCATCCTGCTGCACGAGGCCATCGGTCACGGGCTTGAAGGGGATTTCAACCGCAAGAAATCCTCGGCCTTCGCGGGCCTCATGGGGCAGCGGGTGGCCGCGCCGGGGGTGACGGTGCTGGACGACGGCACCATCCCCGACCGGCGCGGATCGCTCACGGTGGACGACGAGGGCACGCCCTCGGGCAAGAACGTTCTGATCGAGGACGGCGTGCTGGTCGGCTACATGCAGGACCGCCAGAACGCCCGGCTGATGGGGGTCGAGCCCACGGGCAACGGGCGGCGTGAAAGCTTTGCCCACGCCCCCATGCCGCGCATGACAAATACCTACATGATGGGCGGCGACGCCGATCCGCAGGACATCGTGGCCGATCTGGCCGATGGCATCTGGGCGGTGGGCTTTGGCGGCGGGCAGGTGGACATCACCAGCGGCAAGTTCGTGTTTTCCTGCACCGAAGCCTACCGCGTGAAGAACGGCAAGGTGGGAGCGCCGGTCAAGGGCGCAACGCTGATCGGCGACGGCGCCACCGCGCTTCAGCACATCCGCGCGCTTGGCAATGACATGGCGCTTGATCCGGGCATGGGAAATTGCGGCAAGCAGGGGCAGTGGGTGCCGGTCGGGGTGGGCCAGCCGACGGTGATGATCGGCGGGCTGACCGTGGGCGGCGCCGCCACCTAGGCGATTCTGCCCGATTTCGCGCGAACCGGTTCATCCCGGCGTTTCGGCGCCGGGATGTTTCGTTTCGGCCCAATGCCTTACGCGAATTCAAGATTGCGCCATCTTTGGTTTACCGCGCATTAACCAGTCGAGGACTACCAATATCTCAGCAAGCAGACGGAGTACGGGATGTCCGAGAACAGCAACAGCTTTTCTTCCAATCACCCCCCACTCCCACCCACCACGGAAGAGGCTCGGTTGACCTGGCTTCGTCTCTTGCGCTCGCGCCGGGTCGGCCCCGCGACCTTCTGGCGACTTCTATCCGAACATGGCAGCGCCGAGGCGGCGCTTGCGGAACTGCCCGCCATCGCGGCAGCCGCCGGGGTCGATGATTACCACGTCTGCCCCGCCGGGGTCGCCATGGCCGAATTCAAGGCCGCGCGGATCTACGGCGCCACGGCGGTCTTTGCGGGCGAACCGGGCTATCCGCCGCTGCTGGCGCAGATCGCCGACGCCCCGCCCATGCTGTGGGTCGCCGGGGATGTCGCCGCGCTGGCGCGCCCCTCGGTGGCGCTGGTGGGCGCGCGCAACGCCTCGTCGCTGGGCGGGCGGATGGCGAAATCGCTGGCCAAGGAACTGGGCAAGGACGGGTTCGTCGTCGTGTCGGGCCTTGCGCGGGGGATCGACACTGCGGCGCACCAGGCGGCGCTGGCCACCGGCACCGTGGCGGTCATGGCGGGCGGGGTCGACGTGCTTTACCCCTCCGAAAACGCCCGCCTTGCCGAAGATATCCGCAACGGGGGCGGGGCGCTGATATCCGAACAACCCATGGGCACGCAGCCCCACGCGCGCCATTTTCCGGCGCGCAACCGCATCGTTTCGGGCATGTCGGCGGCCACCGTGGTGGTCGAGGCGGCTGCGAAATCCGGATCGCTCATCACCGCCCGCGCCGCGCTTGACCAGGGGCGCGCGGTGCTGGCGGTGCCGGGCCATCCCTTCGATGCCCGCGCCGGCGGGTGCAACATGCTGATCCGCGACGGCGCGCGGCTGGTGCGCGGCGCCGAAGACGTGATCGAGGCGCTTGGTCCGCTTGCGCAGCCCCAGCAGCAGGCGCAGATGGATCTGCCGATCGTTCCCGCCCCGGCGCCCGAAACCCGCGGCCTGCGCGAAACCGCGGCCCTGCACGGCGAGATCCTGTCGCGGCTGGGGCATTCTCCGGTCCCCGAGGATCAGCTGATCCGCGATCTGAACGCGCCGTCCGGTGTGGTGACCCCGCTGCTGACCGACCTGGAACTTGACGGTCATATCCGCCGCAGGCCGGGGGGCATGCTGACGCGGGCCTGACCCGGAAACGCCGCGCCAAACCTTGCAGGGCGGGGTGGGCGCGCACATCTTTTGCGTGTGTCACGGCGACGTCAGGGCGGGTCGATTGAC
>CAXICP010000198.1:0-6348 GCA_964022595.1 uncultured Salipiger sp. | reverse complement strand
CGAGCGCTTCTTCAAGATGAAGCCCACGTTGATCTACCTGCTGTTCGGCGCAGCGCTGGGGATCGGCCTTTTGCGCGGGGAAAGCTGGCTGCGCAAGGTGATGGAAGGGGTGATGCCCCTGCAGGACGAGGGGTGGATGATCCTCACCCGGCGGGTCTGCGCGTTCTTCTTCACCCTTGCGGCGGTGAACGAGATCGTCTGGCGCAGCTTTTCGACGGAAACCTGGGTCTATTTCAAGACCTTCGGGCTGACGGCGGCGATCTTCGTCTTCTTCATGACCCAAGGGGGCCTGTTCAAGACCTACGCGGTCGACCAGAAGGATTAGGCAGAAACGGCGGCCCGCAAGGAGCCGCCGTTTTTCATTTCAGACCTTGCCGCGCGCGCTGAGCATGATGCACAGCAGGGTGATCAGCGCCGCGCCAAGCAGGTAATAGCCCACATGGGCCAGCCCGTAATTCGCCTGCAGCCAGGTGGCGATATAGGGCGCAAGCGAGGCGCCGACGATGCCCGCGAAGTTGAACGTCAGCGACGATCCGGTGTAGCGCACGCGCGTCGGGAAGGGCGCGGCCAGCGCGGTGCCGATCAGCCCGTAGGTCAGGCCCATCAGCGCCATGGCCACCGTGACGAAGGCGAAGATGCGCAGCTCGTTTTCCACCATCAGCACCGGGATCAGGAAGCTGAAGGCGGCGATGCCAAGGGTGGTGGCGATCAGCACCTCGCGCCGCCCGAACCGTTCGGCCAGCTTGCCGGCGGCGGGGATGAACAGGCCGAAGATCACCGCGCCCCAGATCTGGATGGCAAGCGCGTCGGCGAAGGGAATGTTCACCACCTTGACGTTGTAGCTAAGCAGGTAGGCGGTGCTGAGATAGAACAGCACGAAGGTCGCCAGGGCAACGAATGTGCCCAGCAGCAGCGACACCTTGTGATTGGCGAAAAGTTCGACCACCGGAACCGCGACGCGTTCCTCGTTGTCGATGGCCTTCTGGAAATCGGGGGTCT
This sequence comes from uncultured Salipiger sp., assembly GCA_964022595.1. Classification (GTDB taxonomy): domain Bacteria; phylum Pseudomonadota; class Alphaproteobacteria; order Rhodobacterales; family Rhodobacteraceae; genus Salipiger. Next base: position 5,349 of record CAXICP010000198.1, on the reverse strand, counting down.
CGGTGATCGACAGCCGCACCCAAAGCCCGACCACGATCAGGATCGTCGAGGCAAGGAAGGGAATGCGCCAGCCCCAGCTGAGCAGCGTTTCCTCGGGCATGAATGGCAGCAGCAGCCAGAACCTGCGCGATGACAGGAACAGGCCCAGCGGCGCGCCCAGCTGCGGGAACATGCCGTACCAGTTCTTCTTGCCCTCGGGGGCGTTTTCGGTCGCCATCAGCACCGCGCCGCCCCATTCACCGCCAAGGCCGAAGCCCTGGCCGAACCGGCACAGCGCCAGCAGCAGCGGCGCCACCACGCCGATCTGGCTGTAGGTCGGCAGCAGGCCGATGACCACGGTCGACACCCCCATGGTCAGAAGCGCCGCCACCAGCGTGGCCTTGCGCCCGACGCGGTCGCCGAAATGGCCGAACACGACCGCGCCCAGCGGGCGGGCGAAAAAGGCGATCGAGAAGGTCGCAAAGGATGCCAGCAGAGCGGTCATCGCATCGGTGCCCGGAAAGAACAGCGCCGGAAACACCAGCACGGCGGCGGTGGCATAGACGTAGAAGTCGAAGAATTCGATGGTCGTGCCCACCAGGCTGGCGGTCAGGACCTTGGCAGGAGAATTGAGCAATGGCTGGCTTGAGGAAGCCGCCGTTTCAGCGTCGGCGGTGCTATAGGACATTTTATTTCGTTTCCGTTCGCGTCTTGGACATAAATTTCGAGATGTCCGTTGCGTTATCGCGAACAGGAAGCAAAGTCAGGGGGACGGGCGTTGCTGATTTGATAAGCCTGCCATGCAGGTTTCGCATACCACCGGGTATGCGCGGCGCCGCCCCGAAGCCAAGGGGCGGCGCCTGCGGGATAATTTCGGCCAGCCGGCGCGGGCCGCGTCAGCCTTCGTCGTTGCCCGGGGCGTCAGGGTCTTCGCGACCCACGCCCTTGAAGATGAACTTGAACGGCACCGCCCAAAGAAAGCCCAGCACGATGTAGACCAGAAGCTCGGCCCAGATCGGGGGCCGGCCAAGCGCGTTCACCAGCGTGACGGCTGCCGCGATGTAAAGCGGCAGCCAGACCAGTAGCAGCAGCAGCGCAAGGCGCTTGCGGGTCTTGTGGCGCAGCGCCATGTCAGTCTTCGAACGGGTCGGTGACAAGGGTGGTGTCGTCACGCTCGGGCGAGGTGGACAGCAGCGCGACCGGGCAGCCGATCAGCTCTTCGATGCGGCGGACATATTTCACCGCCGCGCCGGGCAGGTCGTTCCAGCTGCGCGCGCCCTCGGTCGATTCGGACCAGCCTTCCATTTCCTCGTAGATCGGCACGCAGCGCGATTGCTGTTCCGTCGCGATGGGCAGGTGGTCCAGCGTCTTGCCGTCCAGCTCGTATCCGGTGCAGATGCGGATGGTGTCGAACCCGTCCAGCACGTCCAGCTTGGTGAGCGAGATGCCGTTCACGCCCGAGGTGGCGCAGGTCTGGCGCACCAGCACCGCGTCGAACCAGCCGCAGCGACGCTTGCGCCCGGTCACGGTGCCGAATTCGCGCCCGCGCGTGCCAAGGCGGTTGCCGTTCTCGTCATCCAGTTCCGTGGGAAAGGGGCCTTCGCCGACGCGGGTGGTGTAGGCCTTGACGATGCCAAGCACGAAATCGATGGCGCCCGGGCCGATGCCGGTGCCGGTCGCCGCCTGGCCCGCGATCACGTTGGACGAGGTCACGAACGGGTAGGTGCCGAAATCAATGTCCAGCAGAGCGCCCTGCGCGCCTTCGAACAGGATCCGCTTGCCCGCGCGGCGCTTTTCGTTGAGCACCTTCCACACGGGGCCGGCGTATTGCAGCACCTCGGGGGCGACTTCCAGCAGCGACTCGATCAGCGCCTCGCGGTCGACCGGGTCCATGCCAAGCCCCTTGCGCAGCGCGTCGTGGTGCGTCAGCGCGCGGTCGACGCGGGATTCCAGCGTGGCGCGGTCGGCAAGATCGGCCACGCGCACGGACCGGCGGCCCACCTTGTCTTCGTAGGCGGGGCCGATGCCGCGCCCGGTGGTGCCGATCTTGGACCCTTTCGATGCGGCCTCTTCGCGCGCGCGGTCGAGTTCGCCGTGGAACGGCAGGATCAGCGGCGTGTTCTCGGCGATCATCAGCGTCTCGGGGGTGATTTCGACGCCCTGTTCGCGGATGCTGGCGATTTCCTTGATCAGGTGCCACGGGTCCAGCACGACGCCATTGCCGATCACCGAGATCTTGCCACCGCGCACCACGCCCGAGGGCAGCGCGTTCAGCTTGAACACCTTGCCGTCGATGACAAGCGTGTGCCCCGCGTTGTGGCCCCCCTGGAAGCGGGCGATCACATCGGCGCGGCTTGACAGCCAGTCCACGATCTTGCCTTTGCCCTCGTCGCCCCACTGGGCACCTACGACCACCACGTTCGCCATGTCATTTCGTCCTTATCGCGGTCCAAACGCGCTTCGTATAGCGAAGCAAAGCCATGGGGGAAAGCCGCGATTGCGCGCAGTCAGGGCAGAAGGTGCAGCCACAGCCAGCTGGTCAGAAGGCACAGCCCCGTGGCCAGCAACACAGAGGTCGCCGCCACCCGCTTGGCCCGCCCGTAAAGGTTGGCAAAGACATAGGCGTTGACGCCCGGCGCCATCGCCGCCGTGACGGTGGCGGATCGCAGCCCCTCGGTGGGCAGGTCCAGCGCATGGCCCAGCCCGAAGGTGATCGCCGGGTGCACGCCAAGGGCCATGGCGCAGACGAACAGCACCGTCATCAGGTCGCCCTCGGGGCGGTAGCGGAACAGCACGCCGCCAAGCGCGAACAGCGCCGAGGGCAGCGCGGTGCGGATCACCATGTCCAGCGACTGCACCACCGGGCCGGGCAACGAGATGTCGGTCAGGTTGAATATCATGCCGATGGCGATGCCGATCACCAGCGCGTTGCGGAAAATGGCGCGCAGGATGGTCAGCGGAAGGCGGTGCAGCGCCGTGCCGCTTGAACGGGCGCGCGCGATTTCCATGGCGGTGATGCCCACGCCGTACAGCATCGGCGAATGCAGCGCGATGATCGCGTAGTTGCCCGCCAGCGCATCGGCCCCATAGGCCCGTTCGGTGATCGGCAGGCCCAGCAGCAGCGAATTGGAAAACAGGCAGGCAAAGCCGATGACCACGGCGTCTTCCCAGTCCCGGCCGAACAGCAGGCGCGCCCCGGCAAGCCCGGCGGCAAAGCTGGTCAGCGCGCCGGTGTAGAAAGAGATCAGCAGCGCGGGTTCGAAATGCGCGCCAAGATCAAGCTGCCAGATGGCCTTGAACAGCAGGCAGGGGATGGCGATGGTCTGGGAAAACCCCATCAGCCCGTCCACGGCATTGTCGGTCAGCAGCCCGCGCCAGCTGGCCAGGTAGCCCGCGCCGATCACCAGGAAGACCGGAAGGATGATGTCGAAAAGCGCTTGCATCGCGGTCAGTCCTGGCAGGGGCGCAACGCTTGCCAGCGCGCGCGGATCGAAGGGAAACGGGGATCGCCGGGGGCAAGGGGGTGCGGGCTGCGCCTAAAGCGCATGGCGCAGGATCATGCCGTCATAGGCGGGGCGGACGTGGTCGGGCGTTTCGCGCGCCACGGCGTCGTGGTCCAGATCGATGTGCATGTTGGTCAGCACCGCCTCGCGCGGGGCGGCGCGGGCGATCCATTGCAGCGACAGGTCCAGATGCGCGTGGCTGGGATGGGGCGTGCGGCGCAGCGCGTCCAGGATCCAGCAATCCAGCCCCTGCAGGTGGTCCCACGCGGGTTCGGGAATCTCGTTCACGTCCGGCAGGTAGGCGACGCCGCCGATGCGGAACCCCAGCGCGTCGATGCTGCCGTGGCGCACGCGGAAGGGCTGCAGCGGAATCGTTCCGCCTTCGCCTGTGATCTCGAACGGTGTGTCGTCGATCGGGTTAAGGTCAAGAATGGGCGGATAGGGGCTGCCCTTGGGCTGTTCGAAGGCATAGCCGAACCGGGCGATCAGCGCCGCCGAGGTATCGCCATCGGCCCAGACCGGAAGCCGGTCGCGGCGGTTGAAGACGATCTGGCGCAGATCGTCCAGCCCGTGGGTGTGATCGGCATGGGCATGGGTGAAGGCGACCGCGTCCAGCGCGCCGACGCCGGCGTCCAGAAGCTGCTGGCGCATGTCCGGCGAGGTGTCGATCAGCACGCGGGTGACCCCAGCGGCGCCGATGCGTTCCACAAGGATCGAACAGCGGCGGCGGCTGTTGCGCGGGTTGTCCGGATCGCAATCGCCCCAGTGCCCGCCGAGGCGCGGCACGCCCCCTGACGATCCGCAGCCAAGGATGGTGATGCGCAGCTCGGTCATGCCCGGTTTCGCCCTGCCACGATCATGCCGGCTTCGGCGTCCAGGCGGCGGCCTTGGCGAAGAGGCGTTCGAAATTCGCCTCGGTCGCGCGGGCGAAGGCGTCGTATTCCAGGCCGAAGGCCTCGGCGCCGATGCGCGCGGTCAGCGCGGAATAGGCGGGTTCGTTGCGCCGACCGCGATGGGGCGGCGGCGCAAGGTAGGGGCTGTCGGTTTCCACCAGGATGCGGTCAAGCGGGGCATCGGCAAAGATCGCGCGCAGATCCTTTGACCGGGGAAAGGCCGCGATGCCGGACATGGACAGGTAGAACCCGCAATCCAGCGCCGCCCGCGCCAGGTCCGGCGACGAGGAAAAGCAATGCATCACGCAGCTGTAGGGCCGGGCCTTCCATGCGCGGGTCAGGATGTCGGCCATGTCGTCATCGGCGGCGCGTGCGTGGATGATCAGCGGCAGGCCGGTTTCCTGCGCCGCCTCGATATGCACGCCAAGCGACTCTTTCTGGATGCCCGCGCTTTCCGAGGTGTAATGGTAATCAAGCCCGGTCTCGCCGATGCCGACGAACTTGGGGTGATCGGCCAGCGCGACCAGCTGATCGACCGTGGCAAGCGGCTCTTCGGCGGCGCTCATGGGGTGGGTGCCGGCGGCGTAGAACACCGGGTCATGCGCTTCGGCGATGGCGCGCACCTGCGGCTCGGCGCGCAGCCGGGTGCAGATGGTGACCATGCGGTGCACGCCCGCTTCCAGCGCGCGGGCGATCACGGCGGGGCGGTCCTCGTCGAAATCGGGGAAATCAAGGTGACAGTGGCTGTCTGTAAGGGGCGGTTGGGTCATGCGTGCTGTCCTTTGCCGCTTCGGTATCACGGATGGCGGGGGCAGGGTCAAGACGTGGCGCCCGGCTGCGCGCGCGGCACACGGGGATTTGCGCCGCGTTGAAATGCAGTGCCTGCGCGGCGGGCTAGGGCAGCACGTCCAGCGGCTGCAACAGGGGGCCGTGTTCGGTGTGCAGCACCTCGGCGCGCAGATGAAAGGTGCGGG
>CAXICP010000197.1:0-6354 GCA_964022595.1 uncultured Salipiger sp. | reverse complement strand
CAAGTTCGGCGCCAATGGCATCGCTCGACCGGTACAGCCGCAGCGATGGGGTCGACAGCTCGCGCTGAAGCGCGGCGCCGGCTTCGGCATCGGTGCAGGCCAGCGTCAGCGCGGTGGGCAGGCCCCGCGCGATGTCGTCGGCAAAGCTGGGGCCGGTCAGAATCGCGGCGATGGCCCTGGGCTTGGCGGGCGGGATGTCGCTGGTGGGGCCGGTCGGTTCGGCCATGTCGATCCCCTTGCAGCAGGCGACAAGGCGCTGTCCGTCCAGCGAAGAATCGATCTGCGCCAGCACCGCGTGCAGCGATTGCATCGGCGACGCCAGAAGCAGCGTTCCGGCCCGCGCCACCTGCGCGATGTCGCCGGATGCGCCTATGTTTTCGGGCAACGCCACGCCGGGCAGGCGCGGCGCGCGGCGGTCGTTGTTGATCGCGGCGACGGTTTCGGGGCTGCGCGCCCATAGCGTGACGGGGCTGCCCGCACGCGCGAGGGCGATCGCCAGCGCCGTGCCGAAGGCCCCCGCGCCAAGCACGCCGATCATGCCTTGGCGCCCTTTTTCCCCGACCCCAGCAGCGGCGCCGCGTCGCGGTCCAGCGGCCAGCGGGGGCGGGCGGCAAGGGTCATGTCGGCGCGTTCTCCGGCGGCGAGAAGCTCGGCCCCGGCATAGGCGATCATCGCGGCGTTGTCGGTGCACAGCCGCAGGGGCGGCGCGGTAAAGGTCACGCCAGCCGCGTCGCAGACCGCCTGAAGCGCGCCGCGTATCGCGTTGTTGGCGGCGACGCCCCCGGCGATGGCGATGGCCGGGCTTTCGGGCGTTTCGTCAAGGTAAAGCGCCAGCGCGCGGCGGGTCTTTTCGGCCAGCACATCGCGCACGGCGGCCTGGAACCCGGCGCAAAGGTCGGCGCGGTCCTGCGCATATAGCCCGCCCTGTTCGGCCACGATCTGGTCGCGCATGCGCAGCAGGGCGGTTTTCAGCCCCGAAAAACTAAGATCGCAGCCGGGGCGGTCCAGCAGCGGGCGGGGAAAGCGGAACCGTGTTTCATCGCCGCCGCGCGCGGCCTCTTCGACCGAAGGCCCCCCGGGCTGGGGCAGGCCCAGCAGGCGCGCGGTCTTGTCGAACGCCTCGCCCGGGGCGTCGTCGATGGTGCCGCCAAGGCGGGTGAAATCCTGCGCCCCGCGCACGATCAGGAACTGGCAATGCCCACCGGACACCAGCAGCATCAGGTAGGGAAAGGCCAGCCCGTCGGTCAGGCGCGGCGTCAGCGCGTGCCCCGCAAGGTGGTTCACCCCGATCAGCGGCTTTCCCAGCCCGGCGGCCAGCCCCTTGGCCATCATCACGCCGGACAGCACGCCTCCGATCAGGCCGGGGCCGGCCGTCACCGCCACCGCGTCCAGATCGGCCAGTTGCACACCGGCTTCGGCCACCGCCTGTTCAACCGCAAGATCCAGCTTTTCCGCATGGGCGCGCGCGGCGATTTCCGGCACGATGCCGCCGAAGGCCGCGTGCAGTTCGGCCTGGCCCATCACGACCGAAGACAGGATATGCCGCCCCCGCAGCACTGCCGCGGCGGTATCGTCGCAGCTGCTTTCCAGCCCTAGGATCAGCGGGTCGGTCATCGGGGCATCCGTTGCAAAGACATGCCCATCCAGCTACCACCTGCGCACCTGCGCCACAATGCCAAGGCCGCCATGCACCAGCCCATCCTGCTGTTGACCCGCCCCGAACCCGCCTCTTGCCGCTTTCTGGACGGGATCGCGGCGCGGCTGCATGGCTTTGACGCGATCATCAGCCCGGCGATTTCCATCGTGCCGCGCGGCCCCTTGCCGGATACGGGGGGCGCCGAGACGGCGATCTTCACCTCGGCGAACGGGGTGCGGGCGTGGCAGGCGCTGGGCGGGGCGCCGCTGGGGCGGTGCTACACGGTCGGGGATGCCACCGCGCGCGCCGCCAGCGCCGCCGGCTTCACCCCGAAAAGCGCGCAGGGCAATGCCGATGCGCTGGTGGCGATGATCCGCGCCGATGCCCCGACGGGCGGCTTGATCCACCTGCGCGGCGCCCATGCGCGGGGCGATGTGGCGGCGCGCCTGGCGCGGCACGGGCTGCGCGCGACCGAAGCGGTGATCTACGATCAGCCTGCACAGGAATTGAGCGACAAGGCCCGCGCGGCGCTTTGCGGCCCCGCTTCGGTGGTTGTTCCGCTTTTCTCGCAGCGCAGCGCGGATCAGTTTGCCCGGACGGCGCAGGGCCTGCCCGGCGGGGCGCCGCTTGCCGTTGCGGCGATCAGCGCCGAGGTGGCCGACGCGCTGGGCGCGCTCTATGTGGAAGTGTTGGAAATTCCGGCGCAACCCGATGCGGAACATATGCAGCGCGCCGTGATTGGGTTACTGAAGGACCGAGGGGCGCTTGTGAAACGTCACGGGTCTGTGAAAGATTAGGCCGGCACGGGCCGCAACGTGCCGTGGATCAGGATTTTGCGAGAACTTGAAAGGGTGGAGCGTGGCCGACGAGAAGAAACCGGTAGACGGCATCGAGGACGAGGCCGAAAGCGGCACCGAAGCAAAGGCGACCACGCCCGAGCCCGGGGCGCCCGCTGACGAGACGCTCGAAGGTTCGCACGGGGCGGACACGCTTGCGGGCGACGACAGCCTGCCCGGCGCGGATGCCCCTGCAACCGAAAACACCGACATCCATTCGCCCGGCGAAGCTTCGCTTCTGGACGAGGCAGGCGCGCAGCCCGGCGATGATGCCTTGCGCGATGACACCACGCGCGACCCCGATGACGGATCGACCATGGACGCCGACGCGCCCATCGAAGGCACCGTGCCCGCCGATCCCGAACCCGCCGCAGAACCGCGCCCCGAAACCGCCATCGCGCCGCAGGTCGTCGAAAAGACCGTGGTGGAAAAGCGCGGCGGCTTCGTGCCCCTGCTGCTGGGCGGCGTGATCGCCGCGGCCCTGGGGTACGGCGCTGCCGCCTGGCAGGGGGGCGCCTGGCCCTTTGGCGCCGAGGCCAACCCGTTCGAGGATGAAACCCGCGCCGCGCTGTCGCAGCAGACCGACCGCATCGACGCGCTTGCCGCCGAGGTGCAGACCGCGACCGACACCGCCAACGGCATCAACCTGACGGCGCTTGAAGCCGCTGTCGACGATCTGCAGGCCCAGATCGACACTGCGACCGGCACCTTCGACGGGCTTTCCGCGCGGCTGGATGAATACGACGCGCGGCTGGACGAAATCGCCACGCGCCCGCTGGAACAGATTTCGCCCGATGCCGTCGCCGCCTTCGAGCGCGAGCTTGAAACCCTGCGCGACGCCGCCGCCCAGCAGGCAACCGAAGTCGAAAAGATGACCCAGCAGGCGCTGGACGCCGAGGCCAACGCCGAACAGCTTGCGGCCACGTCCAAGGCCCGCGCCGCGCTGGCCGACGTGCGCTCGGCGCTGTCCGGGGGCGAACCCTATGCCGAACCGCTTCAGACCATCGAAGCCAACGGCGTGGCGGCGCCCGAAGCGCTTGCCGCCCCCGCCGCCGACGGCGTGCCCACGCTTGCCGCGCTGACCGAAGACTACCCCCCGCTTGCCCGCGAGGCGCTGATCATCGCGCGGCGCGGCGAAACCGAAGAATCCAGCGGCGGCGCGCGTTTCACGACCTTCCTGGAAAACCAGCTTGGCGTCCGGTCGGTCACGCCGCGCGAAGGCGACGACGCCGATGCCATCCTGTCGCGCGCCGAAGCGGCGCTGAGGGGCGGCGCGCTGAACGACGCCCTTGCCGAACTGGACGGCCTGTCCGAAGAGGCGCGCGCGCCGCTTTCGGACTGGATGGCCCGGGCGCGCACGCGTGCCGACGCCATCGCGGCAGCCGACGGGCTCGCCCAGGAACTGAACAAGGAATAAGGGTCGCAACATGCTCTGGTCACTTCTGAAGATCGTCATCTTCGTCGCCATCGTCGCGGCCCTGACCCTTGGCGCCGGCTATGTGATGGAGGCCAATGGCGGCATCCAGATCACCGCCGCCGGGTACGAGGTCAACCTTGGCCCGCTGCAATCGGTGATTGCCGTCATCCTGCTTGTGGTGGGGCTTTTCGTCCTGTTCAAGCTGGTCGGGCTGCTGATCGCGGTGCTGAAATTCATCAACGGCGACGACACCGCGCTGTCGCGCTATTTCGACCGCAACCGCGAGCGCAAGGGCTATCACGCCCTGTCCGAAGGGCTGCTGGCGCTGTCCTCGGGCGAGGGCAAGCTGGCGATGGCCAAGGCGCAAAAGGCCGACCGCTACCTGCACAACCCCGCGCTGACCAACCTGCTGACCGCGCAGGCCGCCGAGATGTCCGGCGACACCCGCAAGGCCGAAGAAACCTACAAGAAGCTGATCCAGAACGACGATACCCGTTTTGCCGGGATTCGCGGGATGATGAAGCTGAAGCTGGCCAAGGGCGACGAGGACACCGCGCTGGCGCTGGCGGAACGGGCCTTTGCGATCAAGCCCAAGCACCGCGAAATCCAGGACATGCTGCTGGAACTGCAGGTGAAAAAGCACGACTGGAAGGGCGCGCGCAAGACGCTCTCGGCCGAACTCAAGCACGGCAACCTGCCGCGCGATGTCTACAAGCGGCGCGATGCGGTGCTGGCGCTGTCCGAGGCCAAGGACATCTTTGCCGAAGACAAGCCCATCGAGGCGCGCGAGGCGGCGATCGCCTCGGCCAAGGGATCTCCCGACCTGATCCCCGGCGCCTGCATGGCGGCACGGGCCTATATCGCGCGCGGCGACAGGAAAAAGGCCGAACGCATCCTGAAAAAGACCTGGGGCGTGCAGCCGCACCCGGATCTGGCCGCGACCTTTGCGGAAATCGCGCCGGATGAAACCCCGGCCGAGCGGATGAAGCGGTTCAAGGCGCTTACCAGCCTGCGCACGGCGCATCGCGAAACCAAGCTGCTGCGCGCCGAACTTGCGCTTGCCGCCGAGGATTTCCCCGAAGCGCGTCGCGCCGTCGGAAACCTTGCCGACACCGAAGCGGATGCGCGCGTGCTGACGGTGATGGCCGCCATCGCCAAGGGCGAAGGTGCGCCGGAAACCGAGGTGCGCGGCTGGCTGGCCAAGGCGCTTGTCGCGCCGCGCGGCCCGGCCTGGGTCTGCGACAAATGTCACCACCTGCACGCGGACTGGGTGCCGATCTGCGACAATTGCAACGGGTTCGACACGCTTAGCTGGACGACTCCACCGCAGACCGGCGGCGCCCCCGCCGGGGCTGAGATGCTGCCGCTGATCGTGGGCAGCGACCCGGCCAAGGCGCCTTCGGATGATGGCACGCCCGAGGTGCTGGCCCCCAACCCGCCCACGCCCCGCGGCGCGGCGGCGGTCGAGGATGCCGAGGTGGTCCCCGATACCGGGGGCGAACCGCACGAAGACACGCCTACGGGCGACGGCAAGCAAGGCGCAGCCTGACGGCGCGCGGCCCCGGGGGTTACCGGGGTCGCGCCGCACGGCGGGCCGGATCGGCCCGATACCTGGCTGGCGAAAGCTGCCCCTAGCGGGCGACGACCACCTTGCGCCCGCGATGTTCCAGAAGTTCGAAGGGCGTGTCGAAGACCTCGCGCAGGGTGCCTTCGGTCAGCAGTGCGGCGCAGGCATCCTGCGCCACCACGCAGCCATCCTTCATCGCGACGATGTGGTCGGCCCAGCCGGCGGCGGCGTTGATGTCATGCAGCACGATCACGATGCTGCGCGCCCCGTCGCGCGACAGCGCATGCAGCCGCGCCATCAGATCGCGGGCGTGGCGCGGATCAAGCGCATTCAACGGCTCGTCCAGCAGCATCCACGGCGTTTCCTGCGCCCAGGTCATGGCGATGAACGCCCGCTGGCGCTGCCCCCCCGACAGGGTCGCGATGTTGCGCGTGGCAAGGTCTGTCAGGGCAAAGGCGACCAGCGCGCGTTCGACCGCCTCGTGATCCTCGGGGTCGGGGCGTCCCTGGTGATGCGGCCAGCGCCCGAAGCTGACCAGCTCGCGCACGGTCAGCCGGCTGACCAGAGACGGCGATTGCTGCAGCAGCGCCACGGCGCGCGCCCGGTCGCGCGCGGGGGCGGTGAACGGGTCCAGCCGGTCGATCCTGACCTGGCCCGACCCGGGCTTTTCCAGCCCCGAAATGCAGTGCAGCAGCGTGGACTTGCCGGCACCGTTCGGGCCGATCAGGGCGGTGATGCCGCCGCTTTCAAGCTGCAAGGACACGTCCCGCAGGATCTGGGTTCCGTCGATGCCGTAGCACAGGTTCTGGATGTCGATCACCGGCGTCTCCGTTTCAGCACGAGGAACAGGAACACCAGTCCTCCAAAGAATTCCACGATCACCGCCAGCGCCGAGGCG
>CAXICP010000196.1:0-6361 GCA_964022595.1 uncultured Salipiger sp. | reverse complement strand
CAGCCCGTGGCCGCGCAGGTTGCGGCTTTTGGCGCCGATCTGCACCAGCTTGCGGGCAAGCCCGTCGGCAAGCCCGGACTGCGCCGCAACGATCCCGGCTTCGATCGCGGGGGCGGGATAGTCGAAATCCATCGCGCAAAACCGCTGCTTGGTGCTTTCCTTGAGATCTTTCAGCACCGACTGGTAGCCGGGGTTGTACGAGATCACGAGCTGGAAATCCGGGTGCGCGGTGACCAGTTCGCCCTTTTTTTCCAACGGCAGCACGCGGCGGTTGTCGGTCAGCGCATGGATGATGACGGTGGTGTCCTGACGCGCCTCGACCACCTCGTCGAGATAGCAGATGCCGCCGTGGCGCACCGCCAGCGTCAGCGGCCCGTCCTGCCAATGCGTGCCCTCTGGCCCCAGCAGGTAGCGCCCGACCAGATCGGACGCGGTCATGTCCTCGTGGCAGGACACGGTGACAAGCGGGCGGTCAAGCCGCCAGGCCATGTGTTCGACAAAGCGGGTCTTGCCGCAGCCGGTCGGCCCCTTGAGCATCACCGGCAGGCGCGCGGCATAGGCGGCGGCATAGCTGGTGATCTCGTCCTCGGCGGGGTGGTAGGCGGGTTCTTCCGTGATGCGCCAGGCATCTAGGCTGGATGTCATCGTCGGCTCCTTGGCGCGATGGTGGGGATGGGCGGCGGCCCGGCCCGGGGATGAACCGGGCCGCCTGCGAACTGCTGGAAATCAGCGGTGTTCGCTTTCCATTTCCTCGTTGGGAATGCCGTCGATGGGGCTTTCCGATGTGCCCACGGTCGAGCGGGTCATCGCCTCGACCGCCTCGCGCGTGCCTTCGGGGTCCTCGACCCACTTGCGGTAGAAATCATAGGGCATCGCGGCGGTGCCCTTGTCGCCATCGCCCGAATTGATCATCCCGGTGTAGCCGCGATGCACCAGCTTGAAGAGATGGTTGTTCGATTGCATCGTCCGGCGCGCCTCGCGGATCAGCGGAACCGAAAGCTGGGCGTACTGGATCCCCATTTCCTCGGTGCCGCATTCCCCAAGCGAGCGCCCGTCAAAGCCGATGATCGCCGAGTGGCCGAAATAGGAATAGACCCCGTCAAAGCCGGTGGCATTGGCCACGGCCACGTAGCAATTGTTGGACCAGGCCATGCATTTGGACATCATGATCTGCTGTTCCTTGGCCGGGTACATGTAGCCCTGGCAGCGCACGATCAGCTCGGCGCCCTTCATGGCGCAATCGCGCCAGATCTCGGGGTAGTTGCCATCGTCGCAGATGATCAGCGACACCTTGAGCCCCTTTGGCCCCTCGCAGACATAGGTGCAATCGCCCGGATACCAGCCTTCGATGGGAACCCAAGGCATGATCTTGCGGTACTTCTGCACGATCTCGCCCTTGTTGTTCATCAGGATAAGCGTGTTGTAGGGCGCCTTGTCGGGATGTTCCTCGTGGCGCTCGCCGGTAAGCGAGAACACCCCCCACACATCCGCCTCGCGGCAGGCGGCGGCAAAGATCTCGGTCTCGGCGCCGGGGATCTGCGACGCCGTCTCGTACATCTCGGTTTCGTCGTACATGATGCCGTGGGTGGAATATTCGGGAAAGATCACCAGATCCATGCCCGGCAGGCCCTTCTTCATGCCCTTGAGCATTTCCGCGATGGCCTTTGCGTTTTCAAGCACTTCGGCCCGGGTGTGCAGGCGCGGCATCTTGTAGTTGACGACCGCGACACCGACCGTGTCGTTGCTGCTTCCGATATCACCGTGATGCATGTTGTCCTCTCCTGGGTGGTTGCGGCGGGGGAATTTCCCCGGCCGGTTGCGATGCCCCGCGATGGGGGCGGGGTGTTATTTTCGGCGCGGATGGGGGTCCGCGCCGGTCGTGGCGCGCCGCGCGGCGCGCCAGGCGGATGTCATCGCGCGGCTAAGCGCGGCGCCGTCGCAGGCCAGAAAGCGCAGCACCGAAAAGCCCCGGTCGGGGAAATCGGACAGGCCGGCGTAGATGCCCGGCTGCGTTTCGATGGCCCCGGCCATGGCCGCGCCGGTCCCCGGCAGGTTCGCGGCGACGATCATCGCCGCGCAGCGCGCGCCGCCGGTGCGGGCAAGCCAGTCGGCGCCCGGCAGGTCGAACCGATCGATCATCAGCGGGCCGTCCGGCCCGGCCAGATGGACGGTGTTGGAAAGCCGATCAAAGGGGCGCCCGTCGCCGCCGGGGTCGTGGATCAGCTGCGCATCGCCCATCAGCAGCCGCGCCCCCTGCCCCAGCCGGGCGCTGACCCGGTTGTCCAGCCGCGCGCCCGACATCAGGATCGCGGGGTCGGGCAGGTATTCCAGCAGCGCACCCTCGGCCACGTCCAGCTGGACGCGCTGCGCCGCGCCGGGCCGACCCCGCGCATCATGCACCACGCTTGACGCCTGCGTGGTCAGATGCACCGCCGCCCCCGCTTCAAGCTGGACCTTCAGCGTCAGGTCGTCATCGCCGTAAAGCCCCCCCGACGAGCTTTGCAGGTAAAGCGTCGCCATGCCGCCCGGATCGCCCGGGTGGCGAAACGGCCGGGTGATGTGGAACGGATGCGGCGTGCGCTGGCCCATCAGATGGGTGCGCCCCCCCACGTCGCGGAACGACAGGTGCGCAAGGACGGGGCGCGCAAGGGACAGGGCGGCGCCGGAATTCACGCCGGGATCTCGTGGAACAGCAGGTCGCGGGCGATGGCGTCGGCGATCTGCTCGATGCCCTCGACGGTGGCGCCCCGGGCGCGGCAGCCGATCACCGGCTTGGCGCCGCGGATCTGGCGCGCCTCGGCAAGGATCGCCGCCGCATCGACAAAGACATGCGGCGCAAGGTCCAGCTTGTTGATCACCAGAAGGTCCGATTGCAGGATGCCCGGGCCGCGCTTGCGCGGGATGTCATCGCCCTGCGCCACGTCGATGACGAACATCCACCAATCGACAAGATCCAGCGAAAAGGTCGACGCAAGATTGTCGCCGCCGCTTTCGATGATGATCAGGTCAAGCCCGGGAAAGGCCGCTTCAAGGTCATCGGCCGCCGCGATGTTCAGCGTCGGGTCCTCGCGGATGACGGTGTGCGGGCAGGCCCCGGCTTCGACCGCAAGCACGCGGTCCGGGTCGATCAGCCCCCCGGCCTGAAGGCGGCGGGCGTCTTCCTTTGTCACCAAGTCGTTGGTGACCACGGCGATTTCGATGCCGCGCGCCTTGAAGGCGGGGATCAGCGCCTCGATCAGCGCGGTCTTGCCGGATCCGACGGGACCGCCGATGCCGATGCGCGCCGCGTTCGGGCCTTTCCTCTGGATGGGTGCCGAAGAGTTCATCGCAGCATGTACCTTTGTGCAAGGGGAAGTTCGGAGGCGGGATCGCAGGTGGCCAGTTCGCCATCGACGAAGACCTCGAACGTGGCGGGATCGACCCGGATGTCGGGGCAGGCGTCGTTCAGGTGCATGTCCGACTTGCGCAGCTGGCGCGTGCCGGTCGCCGCAAGCAGCGGTTTGGTCAGGCCAAGGTTCGCGCCCAGCCCGTCGTCGATGGCAAGCGGGTTGACGAAGCAGGCGCCAAGCGCCGGCGCCGCCTTGCCGAAGGCGCCCCATTGCGGGCGCATGACCAGCGGCTCGCAGGTCATCAGGGACGCGGCGCTGTCGCCCATGGCGCCCCAGGCGATGAACCCGCCCTTGACCACCAGTTCGGGCTTGATGCCGAAATAGCCCGGGCGCCACAGCACGATATCGGCCATCTTGCCCGGCTCGATCGAACCCACATGCGCTTCGATCCCGAAGCAGCGCGCGGCGTTGATGGTGTATTTGGCGATGAAGCGCTTGATGCGCAGGTTGTCCCCCTTGGCCGAGGTTTCATCCGGCAGCCGCCCCCGCTGCACCCGCATCTTGGACGCCAGCTGCCAGGTGCGCGAGATCACCTCGTGGATGCGCCCCATGCCCTGGCTGTCCGAGCCCAGCATCGAAATGGCGCCGATGTCGTGCAGCACGTCCTCGGCGGCGATGGTCTGGGCGCGGATGCGGCTTTCGGCAAAGGCCACGTCTTCGGGGATCGACGGCGACAGGTGATGGCAGACCATCGTCATGTCCAGATGTTCATCGAAGGTGTTGATGGTGAACGGGTTCGTCGGGTTGGTCGACGATGGCAGGCAGTTCTGCACCCCCGCCACGCGGATGATGTCGGGGGCATGGCCGCCGCCCGCGCCCTCGGTGTGGTACATGTGGATGGCGCGCCCGCCGATGGCCGCCAGCGTATCTTCGACGAAGCCGCTTTCGTTCAGCGTGTCGGTGTGCAGCTGCACCATGAAATCCAGCTCGTCCGCCACGGTAAGGCAGGCGTCGATGGCGGCGGGCATGGCGCCCCAGTCCTCGTGGATCTTGAGCCCGAGGCACCCGGTGCGGATCTGCTCGTGCATGGCGTCGGGGCGGTGCGCGTTGCCGCGCCCCAGAAAGCCGAAGTTCATCGGCCAGTGCTCGGCGGCCTGCAGCATCTTGCCGGTGTTGAATGGGCCGCCCGAATCGATGCCCACGGTGATCGGACCAAGCGAGCCGCCAAGCATCGTCGTGATCCCCGAGGACATGGCGTGTTCCACCAGCTGCGCGCTGTCGAAATGAACATGCACGTCGATGGCCCCGGCGGTGGCGATCATGCCTTCGGCGTCGCGCACGGTGGTGCCCGCCCCGACGATTAGCCGCGGGTCGACCCCGTCCATCACGTCGGGATTGCCCGCCTTGCCGATGGCGACGATCTTGCCGTCCCTGATGCCGATGTCGCCCTTGACGATGCCGGCGACGGCGTCGATCACCACCACGTTGCAGATCAGCATGTCCAGCGCGCCCTGCGCCGATGTCACCCCGACCGCAAGCCCCAGCCCGTCGCGCAGCGTCTTGCCGCCCCCGTGCAGGCATTCATCCCCGTAGCTGGTGAAATCATGTTCGATTTCGGCCCAAAGCTCTGTATCCCCCAGCCGGATCAGATCGCCTGTGGTGGGCCCGAACATGGCCGCATATTCCGCGCGCGTCATCTTGACCATGATCAGGCCCCCTTGAATCCGGCGGCGCGGGCGCGTTCCAGCGCCGTGTCGCGATTCGCGCCATTGGTAAGATTGTTCAGCCCCGACAGCCGCTTGCCCCCGCCAAAGGCGCAAAGGGTGATGTCCTTTTCCTGCCCCGGCTCAAAGCGCACGGCGGTGCCCGCCGGAATGTCGAGCCGAAAGCCGAAGGCCGCCTTGCGGTCGAAATCCAGCGCCTTGTTGGTTTCAAAGAAATGGTAGTGGCTGCCGACCTGCACGGGCCGATCGCCGGTGTTCTTCACCACAAGCGTGGTGCGCGCGCGCCCGGCGTTCAGTTCGATTTCGCCCTCGGCCGCGCGGATTTCGCCGGGGATGCCGACGCGCCCCTCGGGCAGCTTGGCGCCGGGGCGGATGGGGTCATGCACCGTCACCAGCTTGGTGCCGTCGGGAAAGACCGCCTCGACCTGGATCATCGGCAGCAGCTCCGCGACCCCTTCCATGACGTCATCCGATGTCAGGATGGTCGAGCCGAAGGAAATAAGATCGGCCACCGACCGCCCGTCGCGCGCGCCTTCCAGGATTTCGTCGCAGATCAGCGCGACCGCTTCGGGCGCGTTCAGCGTTCGGCCCCGCGCGCGGCGCTTGCGGGCCAGTTCCGCCGCGGAAAAGATGGTAAGGCGTTCAAGTTCGGTGGGGGTAAGCAGCATTGGCGAAAACTCCGGTCTTCAGGTGGCGAACAGGCTGATCTGCCCGGCCATGCGGCGCTGCGCCGCGATCTCGATATGGGGGGAAAAGGCGCCCGGCTGATCGGGGGCCGCACGCGCAAGGCCCGCCGCCATCACCGGCGCGGTGGCCGCCAGCACGCCCTGCGCATCCAGCGCGCCAAGCGCGCCAAGGCGCACCGCGGCTGACGTCATGCCCGTCACGATGGTGTTCAGCGCCCCGGCTTCGGCCCCGTCCAGCGACAGCCCCAGCGCGGCGCCAATCATCCCCTGCACCACCGGCTCGTAGCCCGCCGCGCCGGCCCTGCCCGTCTGGCGAAGCAGCGCGCGGTAGGCGCCGGCGCCCGGCGTGCCGATATGGGCATGCACCGTCAGCAGCGAACGGCCGATGCGACGCGAGGCGGTGGCAAGGCGTTCCACGGTGTTTTGCAGGTGACAGGCGGTGTCGATCTTCAGCAGGGCCTCTGCCCCGTCCGCGTGGAACGCCTGGCGCAGGAAGGGGCGGTCGAAGTCCAGCCAGCGCGGCACCACCTGCGTTTCCAGCAGCCGCGCCATGTCGGCGGCGCCGTGCACCTGGCCTTCGTTGACCAGCGTCTCTAGCCCCGAGGAAAAGGCGAAAGCCCCC
>CAXICP010000195.1:0-6399 GCA_964022595.1 uncultured Salipiger sp. | reverse complement strand
AATGCCGCTATGGGCTGATGTGCAACGAGAACGGCTTTCTGATGGATGACGGCGTGGTCGTGCGTCTGACCGAGGACAGCTGGCTGTGTCACACCACCTCGGGCGGGGCGGATCATGTGCACGCCCATATGGAAGACTGGCTGCAATGCGAATGGTGGGACTGGAAGGTCCATACCGTCAACCTGACCGAACAATACGCCCAGATCGCCGTGGTCGGCCCCAATGCCCGCAAGCTGCTGGAAAAGCTGGGCGGGATGGACATTGGCAAGGACGCGCTGCCGTTCATGGCATGGGCCGATGGCGCGCTGGCGGGCACGCCCTGCCGCGTCTACCGCATCAGCTTCTCCGGCGAACTTTCGTACGAGATCGCCATCCCGGCGGGTCGCGCCCGCGCCTTCTGGGACACGCTGATCGAAGCCGGGAAGGAATGGAACATCACCCCCTACGGCACCGAGGCGCTGCATGTCATGCGGGCCGAAAAGGGGTTCATCATGATCGGGGACGAGACCGACGGCACGGTGATCCCGCAGGATCTTGGGCTGGATTGGGCGGTGTCCAAGAAAAAGGACGATTTCATCGGCAAGCGCGGTCAGGCCCGCCCAGACATGACACGCGCCGACCGCTGGCGGCTGGTCGGGCTGGAAACGCCGGACGGCTCGGTGCTGCCCGACGGGGCCTATGCCGTCGCGCCGGGCCGCAACGCCAATGGCCAGCGCCACGTGCAGGGGCGGGTGACGTCGACCTATCATTCGCCCACGCTTGGCCGGGGCATCGCGCTGGGGCTGGTGCGTGGCGGCCCGGACCGGATGGGCGAAACCCTGTGGTTCACCGCCGAGCAGCAGGACCACACCACGCGCGAGCTTTCGCTTGTCGAGGCCAGGATCGTCAGCCCGGTGTTCCACGATCCGAAAGGGGAAAAGGCCGATGTCTGAATTGATTTCCGCGCCGCTTGCCGGTGCCAGCTTCGACGGGCTCTGCACGATCCGCGCCCTGCCGGCGCCGGGGCAGATCCTGATCCGCTACGAGGACAGCGCCGATTTTCGCGAGAAACTTCGCGATGTGCTTGGGCTGTGCGTTCCCGAACCGCTGCGATCGGACATTAACGGCGGCGAGGCGCTGCTATGGATGGCACCTGACGAGCTGCTGTTCCTGTGCCCCCACGACATGGTGGGCGACCGGCTTGCCCGTCTGAACGCGGTGTTCGAGGTCTGGTTCATCACCATCACGGATGTGTCCGACGCGCGCGCGTTCTTTGACATCGAAGGGCCGCAGCTGCGCGATGTGCTGGCCAAGCTTACGCCGGCGGACATGGCGCCGGATGCCTTCACCCCCGGCACGGTGCGCCGTTCGAAGCTGGCGCAGGTCGCGGCGGGCTACTGGCTGCGATCCGAGACGGCGGCGCAGGTCTTCTGCTATCGCTCGGTCGCGGACTATGCGTTCAAGGTGTTGTCGCTGGCCGCCGCCCCGGGCGGAGAGGTCGGGTTTCACAGCCCGTGACCGCTGGCGCAGGCGGCGCGCCAACTGCATGTTTGAACCGCGACACCGCTTGACCTCGGCCCTTGCGAGGTTAGGACTCTGGGTCAAGAAACACAAATACGAGAGAGGATAGCAAAATGGCTTTCGAACTTCCCGATCTTCCCTATGCGCATGACGCACTGGCGTCCAAGGGCATGTCCAAGGAGACGCTGGAATACCACCACGACATCCACCACAACACCTATGTCACCACGCTGAACAAGCTGACCGAAGGCACCGAATGGGCCGGCAAGTCGGTCGAAGAGATCGTCACCGGCACCTATGACAAGACCGCCGTGGCGCAGTCGGGCCTGTTCAACAACGCCAGCCAGCACTGGAACCACACCCAGTTCTGGGAAATGATGGGCCCCGACGCATCGACCATGCCGTCCGAGCTGGAAGCGGCGCTCAAGGAATCCTTCGGAACCATCGAAAAGTTCAAGGAAGACTTCAGCGCGGCGGGCGCGGGCCAGTTCGGTTCGGGCTGGGCGTGGCTGGTCAAGGACACCGACGGCGGGCTGAAGATCACCAAGACCGAAAACGGCGTCAACCCGCTGTGCTTCGGGCAGACCGCGCTGCTGGGCTGCGATGTGTGGGAACATTCCTACTACATCGACTTCCGCAACAAGCGCCCGGCCTACCTGGCGAACTTCCTCGACAACCTGGTGAACTGGGAAAACGTCGCATCGCGCATGTGATTTGACGTCCCCGTGACCTTGGAACGCCTCGTGCCTTGCGGCACGGGGCGTTTTGTTTTGAACGTGGCGGTGTCGAAAAGGGTCTATGTGGCGTCGTCTTCGCCGTCGCCCTGTTCCGCCGACCATTCCCCGGCCGCCAGCGCCGCGACCGGCGAGGCAGAGGGCAGAACCCCGAGGTAGCTTTCGGTGTCCGACACGGGCGTCGCATCGCGCCGCGTCATCCGCCACAGCGCGTAAAGCGAGATCAGCGCGAAGGTCGGCCCAAGGGCCAGCCAGTAGGCGTAAGGCCCCAGCACCTGCATGCCCCAGCCGGTCAGGAACGGCCCGCCGATGGCGCCGATGCCGAAGGTGAAAACAAGGCCCCCCGACGCGGCGGGCATGTCTTCGACCGACAGGTAATCATTGGTATAGGCCAGGAACAGCGCGTAAAGCGGCGTGGTGACGCCCCCCGCGAAGAAGGCGGCGACGAACAGCAGCACGGGGTCCGCGCCTCCGATCCAGCCAAGCACGCTGGCGCCGGTGCCGATGGCCGCGCACACGGTGATCAGCAGCCGCCGGTCGATGCGGTCCGACAGCCAGCCGATGGGATATTGCAGCACAAGCGCGCCCGCGAACAGCATTGCCACGAACAGCGCGATGGCGTTGGGGCTTAGCCCCGCCTGCGTGCCGAACACCGATCCCATGCCCAGCAGCGTCGAATAGCTGCCCCCCAGGATGAAGATCCCCACCGTGCTGAGAGGGGCGACCTTGAACAGCCGGGGCAGCGACATGGGCCGGGTGATCGCGGCCGCCGGCACCGGGCTGACCGACAGCAGGATCGGCGCGAAGGACACGGACACAAGGATCGACGCGCCGATGAACAGCACCGCCGTCGCCGCATCGCCCAGCGTCAGCAGCCCCTGCGCGCCGATAAGTCCCAGGGTCTGGGCGATCATGTAGGCCGAAAGCACCTTGCCGCGCGTCTCGTTCGTGGCGGAATCGTTCAGCCAGCTTTCCGCCGTCACATAGACGCCGGACATGCAGAACCCCACCAGCAGGCGCAGCACCGTCCAGGCGGTGGGGTCGGCGACCAGCGGAAAGGCGATCAGGCCCGCGGACATGAAGCTGCCAAGCGCGGCGAACACGCGCACATGCCCCACCCGGCGGATCATCCGGGGCGTCAGCTGCGCGCCCAGCAGGAAGCCCGCGAAATAGCCTGAGGTGATGATGGCCAGCTGCGCGGGGCTGAAGCCTTCGATATCGCCGCGCAGGCCAATCAGGGTGAACTGCATGCCGTTGCCCAGCATGATGAAGACGATGCCGACAAGCAGCGCCCAGACGGAAGAAAGCACCTGGATCATGACGTTCCCCTTCGGTTGGGCGCGGGCATGAGTCCGGCCTCGCACGACTCGCCTTGCCTGTCTGTGGCTTGCGGCGTCAAAAGCTGGTCTGTTTGCGACATGGGCCGAAATTCGCGCCCCGTGCCCGCCGCCGGATCAGCCCTTCAGCAACGCCAGCGCCTGCGCGTGCAGATCGCCATTCGCCGCGGCAAGCACGCGGCCGCCGCCGTGGGCCGGGCCGCCTTCCCAGTTGGTGATGACGCCGCCCGCCGCTTCGATCACCGCGATGGGGCCGCCCACGTCATAGGGAAACAGCCCCGCTTCGATCACCAGGTCGATATGGCCCGCCGCAAGCAGCGCATAGGCATAGCAATCGGTGCCGTAGCGGGTCAGCTTTGCCTGCGCCTTGACCCGCTCGAACGCGGTGCGTTCGGCGGCGGTGCCGATTTCGGGAAAGGTGGTGAACAGGATCGCGCCGTCCAGCGTCGCGGTGGCGCGTGTGCCAAGCGAGCGCTTGCCGGCGGGGCCGGTGTAGTCGGCGCAGCCAAGCCCGCCGCAGAACCGTTCGCCGGTAAAGGGTTGATCCACGATGCCCAGCCGCGGGCCCGTCGCATCGGACAGCGCGATCAGGACGCCCCAGGTGGGGGTGCCGCTTAGAAAGCTGCGGGTGCCGTCGATCGGGTCCAGAACCCAGGTCAGGCCGCTTTCGCCGTCATGGGTGCCGAATTCCTCGCCAAGGATGCCGTCCTGTGGGCGGCGCTGCGCCAGAACCTCGCGCATGGCGGTTTCGGCGGCCCTGTCGGCGATGGTCACCGGGTCGAAGCCCGCCGCGTCCTTGTTGTCGGCGGCAAGGTCGACGGCGCGGAAATGCGGAAGGATGGCGTGGCGCGCCGCATCGGCCAGCGCGTGCGCCGTGGCCCAAAGATCGTCCCTGAGCGCGTCGGGGATTTCGGTCTTTCGTGGGGCCTTGAGAATGGCCATGTCACCCGCTCCGTTGCTTGATCTTCAGATCAGCTAACGCAGCGGGCACAAAGGCTCAAGCCACGTCGGAAAGGACGCGGGCAAGTTCGAACAGGCGGCGGCGCTGGTTTTCCGGGATCGCGTAATAGGACCGCACAAGGTCAAGCGCTTCCTTGTCGCCAAGGATGTCCGCGGGCATCGCGGCCACGGGGCCATCGGCGGGGTCCTGTTCGGTTTCGATGCCTTCGAAGAAGAAGCTGACCGGAACGTCAAGCCCATCGGCGATATCCCACAGGCGGGACGCGCGGACGCGGTTCGCACCGGTTTCGTATTTCTGGATCTGCTGGAACTTGATCCCGACCTGCTCGGCAAGTTGCTGCTGTGTCATACCTACCAGCCACCGGCGGTGGCGGATGCGTTTTCCCACGTGGACGTCGACGGGATGCGTCATCGGTTGTTCCTTCTACCACGCCCCTCTGTTGAGGCGGCTTCTTTTCTTCTTGTTCTAGAGCCAATAGGCGTAACGCCCACGCGCTCTGAAGATGCATGAGGCTTCGCCGTTCCCGGATGCCGCGAAGCTACATCGGCCCATCGCGCGGAATCAAGCTTTTTGCGCCCCTAGCGATAAAGTCGGTTAACATGATGCATGTTAAGGTTGAATGAACGTCATGTCTCGTTCGATATTTTCGTGTTATTGACACGAATTGTATCTAACGGGCAGGCTCCGACAAAATCCGGAGACATATATGCGCGCCTTTCACCTTGTTTCGCATGACAAAACGCCGCAGCTGACCGATCTGCCCGATCCTGTGCCAGGCCCCGGTCAGGTCGGTGTCGCGATCCGGGCCTGCGGGCTCAACTTTGCAGATCTGCTGATGATGCGGGGCACTTATCAGGACACGCCGGCGCTGCCGTTCACGCTTGGGATGGAAATCGCCGGCGTGGTCGAAACGCTGGGGCAGGGTGTCAGCGGCCTTGCGCCGGGGGACCGGGTGGCGGTGTTCGGCGGGCAGGGGGGGCTGGCCGAACGGGGGGTCTTTGACGCCGCGCGCGCGGTCAGGATGCCCCCGGGCATGAGCTTTGACGACGCGGCCGCCTTCCAGATCGCCTATGGCACTTCGCATCTTGCGCTGGACCATCGCGCGCGGCTGGCCCCGGGCGAGACGCTGCTGGTGCTGGGCGCGGCGGGCGGTGTCGGGCTGACGGCGGTCGAGATCGGCAAGCTGATGGGCGCCCGCGTCATCGCCTGCGCGCGCGGCGCCGAAAAGCTGGACATCGCGCGCCGGGCCGGGGCGGACCACCTGATCGACGCGACACGCGATGACATCCGCCACGAGGTGCTGGCGCTGGGCGGCGCGGACGTGGTCTATGACGCGGTCGGGGGCGAGCAGTTCACCGCCGCCTTCCGCGCCTGCAAGCCCGAGGCGCGGCTGCTGACCATCGGTTTCGCCAGCGGAGACGTGCCGCAGATCAAGGCCAATCACCTGCTTGTCAAGAACCTGACGGTGATGGGGCTGTACTGGGGCGGCTACCTTGGCTTTGCGCCGCAGGTGCTGACGGGGTCGCTGGACCGGCTGTTCGGCTGGTACGCCGAGGGGCGCATCCGCCCCCATGTCAGCCATGTACTGCCGCTTGACCGCGCCGCCGAGGGGCTGGATCTGCTGCGCGATCGCAAGTCCACCGGCAAGGTGGTGGTCCGGGTGTCGGAATGACCGCGACGGATCAGTCGCCCATGCCCAGCCGTTTCATCCGACGGTAAAGCGTCGCGCGCCCGATGCCCAGCGCGCGGGCGGCCTGCGTCACGTTCCCGCCCGAACGCGACAGGGCGCGCACCACCGCCGCCCGCTGCGCCTTTTCGAAACCGCCCGCGGCGCCGGGGTCGAACAGGTCGGCGGCGGGGCGGGGCT
>CAXICP010000194.1:0-6424 GCA_964022595.1 uncultured Salipiger sp. | reverse complement strand
CGGCGCTTGCGGTGCCGCCCGTGGTGCTTGCGGTGTGGCTGGGGCTGCGGCGCATCCGCGCGTCGGTCGAAAAGGATCAGTAGCGATAGCCCAGTTCGGCCTCGCGCCCGAGGTCAAGCTGGCTGTGCAGGAAGGTGCGGTCGGTATCCGACAGCTTCGGCGGTGTTGCCGGGCGCGGATCGATCGCCGGTAGGAACCGCGCCCCCAGCCGCCGCGTGACGGGGTGGAACCCTTCGGGCGAGGCGGGCAGGGAAAGCCGTTTTTCGATCGCGGCGACAAAATCGCGCGGCGCGCCCTGCACCGCCTCAAGCCGGCACAGGATCATGGTGCAGCCCCGGTTGAAAAAGCTCAGCAACCCTTCGATCTTGGCGCGGCGCAACTGGAACAGGTTGGCATAGGGCAGGCCGGTGAGCGGGTGGCGGTCGCATTGCAACGCCCGCCCGGCGCCGCCAAGCGCCATTGCTTGCGGAAAATACCGCGCCCGGTCGGCGATGGTGGCCCATTCGGCGCGCAAAAAGGCGGAAAATTCCAGCTCCTGCATGGCGGGCGGGCAATGCCAGGGCCTGGCGTGCATCGCGCGGGCCCAGTCTTCGGCGTGGCGGATGACGCAGATCGCCGCCGTGTCCTCGGGGATGACGGTCATGTGGGGCAGGGCGTGTTTCCAGCCCAGCGCCTCGGTCGAGGCCAGCGCGGTGTTCCGCCCCAGCAGCCGGTCGATGAACCCGGTGCCCGACGCGCGTTCGCCAAAGACCTGGTAGCGGGTGACAGGCGATCCGTCATGGACGATCTGCCAGCCGGTGTCGGCGAAATCCTCCGAGATCATGCGCGCGCCTGTGCCGAGCTTTTCCATCGACGCAAGGGTAACAGCGGGCCGGTTCCGGCGCGATATGCTTTCCCGGGGCGCTTGCCCGGGGCTTCGTGTCACCCGGCCGGAGCGCCGACCGGGCTGCGGTCAGAAGCTGACACGA
The DNA here is from genome assembly GCA_964022595.1 of uncultured Salipiger sp. GTDB lineage: Bacteria > Pseudomonadota > Alphaproteobacteria > Rhodobacterales > Rhodobacteraceae > Salipiger. The sequence goes on along the minus strand of CAXICP010000194.1, from coordinate 5,456 downwards.
GTTGATGGACCAGGGGCATCAGGGCGAAGCGCATCCGCGCCAGTCGGCGTGCGCGGCTTCTTGGGCTAGAGCCCCCCGGCCGACGAGACGAAATCGACGGCGCGTAGCTCCGCCGGAACCGCTTCGGATGCGGCGATGATCAGCGATCTGGAATTGTCGTCAAGCAGGCCAAAGGCCGCTTCCATCACGCCGGGCGGGGTGTGAACCACCCCGGCGGCCATCATCGCACCCAGCAGCAGCCCGCCCGAATTGCCCCGGGTGGCGCTGTGCTTGGGCGTGAAGGTGAAGCGCAGGAAATGCACCACCAGCATGACCGCCGAAACCGCCAGCAGCGCGGCAAGCGCGTGAAAGACATGATCGCGATGCGCCTGCGACAGCGTGCCCTGCAACAGGCTTTGTTCGATGAAATCCCGGTTGCGCGCCACCGCAAGGCACAGATAGCCCCAGCCGAACCCCATCATCAGGGCCATGAACGGGCGCGCGGGGCGCGCATCGGCGGCGATCTTGATGCTTGCATATTCGGGATCGATGCGGGCGACGCGAGATGAAAAATCCTGCCGCGTCATCTTGCGAAAAGCATGTCTGGTCATCGGTAGCGTCCCTGGCCTTTCGATGTCTTCTTCTTGTGAAACACGATCACCGAACAGGTTGTCGCAGGGCGATCCCGCAAGCTGGCGGCCTACCCTGAACAACGGCTTAAGGTTTAGGGGGGAATTGTGGCGCTCGCGTGGGGCGATTGCGTCAGCCCGAAGGATTTATCGCGCGCTTTCGCCGTTCCCTGAGCGCGCGCAGGGGAAGAGCCCGCAACGCAAAAGGGCGCGCCGAAGCACGCCCTTGCCGGAACCGTTCGAAAGCAAACGTCAGCCGGCCATCGCCGCCAGGATGCGCGCCCAGCTGCGCGTGCCCTTGTGAAAGCTTTCAAGGTCGTATTTTTCGTTGGGCGAATGGATCTGGTCGTCGTCCTTGCCCCAGCCGACCAGCATCGCGTCCATGCCCAGGATCGACTTGAAATATCCCGCGATGGGGATCGATCCGCCGCAGCCCGCATAGGCCGCGGGGTCGGGCCATTCGTCGGTCAGCGCGCGGCGCGCCGCCTCGAAGGCGGGGTGGTCGGTGGACATCTGCGAGGCGGGCGAACAGCTGTGGTCCTTCCATTCGATCTTGCAATCCTCGGGCAGCTGCGCTTCGACCCAGGCGCGAAAGTTGCGGCGGATCGCTTCGGGGTCCTGCGTGCCCACGAGGCGGAAGCTGATCTTGGTCGAAGCCTGCGAGGGCAGCACCGTCTTGAACCCCGCGCCGGTATAGCCCGACCACAGGCCGTTGATCTCGGCGGTGGGGCGCGCCCAGATCATTTCCAGCGGCGTGACCGCCTTTTCCCCGGCGGGCACCGACAGGCCCACGTCGCCCAGAAATCGGCCGTGATCGAAGCCAAGCCCGTCCCATTGCGCCTTCAGTTCGGGGGACAGTTCGGGCACGCCCTCGTAAAGCTCGGGCACCTGGATGACACCGTCATCGTCGAACAGGTTGCCAAGGATGCGCGTCATCACCCGCGCGGGGTTCATGGCAAGCCCGCCGTACATGCCCGAATGCAGGTCCTTGTCGGGGCCGGTGATGGTGAATTCCTCGCCCAGCAAGCCGCGCAGCATGGTCATGATGGCGGGGGCGCGCGATTCGAACAGCCCGGTGTCGCAGATCAGCGCAAGGTCGGCTTTCAGCTCGTCGGCGTTTTCCTTCATGAAGGGCACCAGCGAGGGCGAGCCGGATTCCTCTTCGCCTTCCAGGAAAAAGGTGATCCTGCAGGGCAGGGCGCCGTGTTCGGCCTTCCAGGCGCGGCAGGCTTCGATGAAGGTCATCAGCTGCCCTTTGTCATCGGACGCACCGCGCGCGCGGATGACCTTGCCCTTGGGGGTATCCTCGATTGCGGCGTCGAAGGGATCGCGCGCCCACAGCGACAGCGGGTCGACCGGCTGCACGTCATAGTGTCCGTAGAACAGCAGGTGCGGCGCGGCGCTGCCTTCGGGCCCGTCCACGTGGCCCACCACCATCGGATGGCCCGGCGTGGCGCGCTTTTCCGCGCGGATGCCAAGCGATTGCAGGTCGGCGACAAGCCAGTCCGCCGCGCGCTCGCAATCGGCCTTGTAGGCCGGATCGGTCGAGATCGAGGGAATGCGCAGCAGCTCGATCAGCCGGTCGGTTGCGGCGGGCAGGTCGGAATCGATACGGGCCAGAACGGCATCGAGGGACATCAAGCAGATCCTTTCGCGGTCACTTTCGCGCGACCCTATCAGCGCGCGCGGGCGTGTCCATAGCCCGCCCCGCGCCGCGGTCTCACGAGGGCGCGACCCCGGGGCTGCGCCATGTCGCCCGGGGCGGGGGTGCGGGAAAACGTCGCGTTTTTCATCCGAAGGTCTTGATGCAAATCAGGGATGCGACATTTAGAATGCGCGTAAGACGTGGACATGAAGCCATGTGGGTTGTATCCATTCACGAACGTGAATGCGGGGCGCGGGCCCCGGATGCGCCGTGCAGGACCAAAGACGACCGGATAGACAAGAAGGTGCGGCCATGACGATCAAGGAGACGACCGAGGAGATGCCGGTGGATTATACCGCAAAGCTCGACGAAGCCCTGAACCGCCTGCATGACGAAGGCCGCTACCGCACCTTCATCGACATCGAGCGCAAGAAGGGCCAGTTTCCTCATGCGACCTGGCGCAAGGCCGACGGATCGGAATCGCCCATCACCGTGTGGTGCGGCAACGACTACCTTGGCATGGGCCAGCACTCGGCGGTGCTTGCCGCCATGCACGAGGCCATCGACGCGACCGGCGCGGGGTCGGGCGGCACGCGCAACATTTCGGGCACCACGGTCTATCACAAGCGCCTGGAAGCCGAGCTGGCGGACCTGCATGGCAAGGACGCGGCGCTGGTGTTCTCGTCGGCCTACATCGCCAATGATGCGACCCTGTCGACGCTGCCCAAGCTGTTTCCCGGGCTGATCATCTATTCGGACGAACTGAACCACGCCTCGATGATCGAAGGCATCAAGCGCAACGGCGGCGCCAAGCGCATCTTCCGCCACAACGACGTGGACCACCTGCGCGAGCTTCTCGCGGCGGATGATCCCCGCGCGCCCAAGCTGATCGCCTTTGAATCGGTCTACTCGATGGATGGCGATTTCGGCCCCATCGCCGAGATCTGCGATCTTGCCGACGAATTCGGCGCGCTGACCTATCTTGACGAGGTGCACGCAGTGGGCATGTACGGCCCGCGCGGCGGCGGCGTGTCCGAGCGTGACAACCTTGCGCATCGCATCGACATCATCAACGGCACGCTTGGCAAGGCGTTCGGGGTGTTCGGGGGCTACATCGCCGCTTCGACAAGGATGTGCGACGCGGTGCGGTCCTATGCGCCCGGCTTCATCTTCACCACCTCGATCCCGCCGGCCATCGCGGCGGGGGCGGCGGCGTCGATCGCGCATCTGAAAACCGATTCCACCCTGCGCGAACGTCACCAGACGCAGGCGCGCATCCTCAAGACCCGGCTGAAGGCGATGGGCTTGCCGATCATCGACCACGGCAGCCACATCGTTCCGGTGATCGTCGGCGATCCCAAGCACACCAAGGCACTGTCCGACATGCTGCTGGATGGCTACGGCATCTACGTGCAGCCGATCAACTTCCCCACGGTGCCGCGCGGCACCGAGCGGCTGCGCTTTACCCCCTCGCCGGTGCACGGCGCGCGCGAGACCGATACGCTGGTGCGCGCGCTGGATGCGCTGTGGTCGCATTGCGCGCTCAACCGGCAGGAGCTTAGCGCCTGAGCGGAACGCGCTACGCGGTCGCACTGCCCGAAACATGGCCGCCTGCACCGCCGGGCGGCCTTTTTGCGCGGCGGGCCTATCCTGTTGGCGCGGCCGTGCAGGGCAGGGCAAAGGGCCGCGATTCCCGAGCGATTTGCACAGGTTGCCGCGAGGTTGCGCTAACATCCCCAGGCTCGCCCAGCCGACGGCCATGTGCGAAAGGGCGCTCATGCGCCGCCTGCGCAGTTTAAAAGCGGTTGTGATGTGCTATCCTTAAATCAATAAGAAGCGCATCGCGAATCGCGCAAGCGTGATTGGGCGGGATTGGGACAGCGGTAACCGGGTTGAACGCATGATCGGGCGGAAATCCTCACGCAGGCCTGCGGATGTGGCCGAAGAACGGCCGCGCGGGTTCGATGACTACTCGTTGCGGCTTGGCGATGTCATGCGCGGCGAGCGCGCAACCATGGGCAAATCGCTTCTGGATGTGCAGCGTGAACTGCGCATCAAGGCCAGCTACATCGCCGCCATCGAAAACTGCGATCCTTCCGCCTTTGATACCCCCGGTTTCATCGCAGGCTATGTGCGGTCCTATTCGCGCTATCTGGGCATGGACCCGGATGAATGCTTTGGCCAGTTCTGCGCCGAAAGCGGCTTTTCCGTCGCGCATGGCATGTCCGACAAGGCCTCGACCATCCGCAAGGCATCCGAAGCGCGCGCCCGCGCCAGCGAGGCGGCGCCGCGGGCGGTGGCGCGCGATCCCTTCCGGGAGCCGCGCATGCCCTTCGTTCCGCGCGGCGACAGCATGCTGTCGCGGATCGAACCGGGGGCGATCGGCTCGATGCTGGTGCTTGTCGCGCTGATCGGCGGCATCGGATACGGCGGCTACGCGGTGCTGCGCGAGGTGCAGCGCGTGCAGCTTGCGCCGGTGGACCAGACGCCGGTGGTGCTTAGCGAACTTGACCCGCTGGATGGCGCCGTGCGCCCCGACGAGACCGAAGAAGAACAGACCGCCGCCAACGGCGTAGGCGCGTTTTCTCCGCCCTCGGCCGATGCGCTTGACCGGCTTTACCGCCCGCAGGCGCTGGATGTGCCCGTGCTGGTGGCGCGCGATGCGCCGATCTCGTCGCTTGACCCGTCGACCGTGGGTGCCTTTGCGCAGCGCGGCATCGGGGCGCCCGCGCCGGTCGCAGACCCCGACGGATCGGAACGCCGCCTTGCGCAGCTCGTCACGCCTCCGGGGGATGTGACGGTGGTGGCCGCGCGCCCCGCCTGGGTGCGCGTGCGCGGCAGCAACGGGTCTGTCCTCTACGAAGGCGTGATGAACGCCGGCGACACCTGGACCGTGCCCGCAAGCCAGCCCGGAGCGCAGTTGAACGTCGGGGAATCCGGCGCGGTCTACGTGGCAGCGAACGGGCGTACCTTCGGGCCGGTGGGGGCCACCGGCACGGTGACCAACGACCTGCCGCTTTCGCCCGACCTGCTGAGCGCCCGGATGAAGGTCGCGGACGCCTCGCAGGATGCAGATCTGGAACGCGTGCTTGCCGCCCGCCCCGAGCTTTCCGCGACGCAGGTCGCAAGCGCGCAGGGCGTGCCCGGTCAGCCCAAGGTGCTGGAAGGCACCGCGCCCGGCGTGATGATGATCGCGGTGCGCC
>CAXICP010000193.1:0-6477 GCA_964022595.1 uncultured Salipiger sp. | reverse complement strand
CACCCGCGTGCGCGGCGAGATCCTGTTCGACGGCAAGCCGCTGACATCGGTGTCCCCGCCCCGGCGCCCGGGGCTCGGGATCGGTTATTCCCCCGAAGACCGGCGCCTGTTCTCGGCCTTCACGGTCGAGGAAAACATCCTGCTTCCCGCCGATGCCGCCCGGCTGGGCGCGGCGGAAACCCGGCGCAGGCTGGACAAGGTCTATGACATCCTGCCCGAGCTGACGGAAATGGCCGGGCGCCCCGCCGGCAACGTGTCGGGCGGGCAGGGCAAGATGGTCGCCCTTGCGCGCGCGCTGATGCTGGGCACCAAGCTGGTGATGCTGGACGAGCCGTTCCAGGGCCTCGCCCCCGCGCTGGCCATGCGCTACGCCGACGCCCTGCGCGCCCTGCGTGACAGCGACCGCAGCATCACCCTTATCATCACCGAATCCAACCCGTCGCTTCTGCGCGGGTTCGCCAGCCGCACGCTGGTCATCGAACGGGGCGAGATCGCCGAAGGCTCGCTGGACCCGGAAAGGAAAACCGCATGAAAGATTTCCCTGTAAGTTCGCGCAGCCTTGTGCTGCCGCGCCCGCTGAACCTGATCGGCAACGATTTCGTTCCCGCCGCCTCCGGCGCCGAGCTCGACGTGCTGTCGCCCCTTGACGGGCTGCCCTTCACCACCATCGCCGACAGCGGCGCCGAAGACATCGACGCGGCGGTCGCGGCGGCCCGCGCCGCCTTTGACGGCGGCGAGTGGAACAGGCTTTGCGCCGCCGAACGCGGGCGGCTCATGCTGAAGCTGTCGGCGCTGATCCTGGAACATGCCGAAGAGCTTGCGCAGCTTGAATCCGCCGACAACGGCAAGCCCATCGTGCAGGCGCGCGCCGACATGCAGGTGACCGCGCGCTATTTCGAATTCTACGGCGGCGCGGCGGACAAGGTGCATGGCGAGATCATCCCCTTTCAGCCCGGCTACAACGTCGAGGTGCAGCGCGAACCCCATGGCGTGACCGGCCACATCATCCCGTGGAACTACCCGGCGCAGATGTTCGGCCGCTCGGTCGCCCCGGCGCTGGCCATGGGCAATGCCACCGTGCTCAAGCCCGCCGAAGACGCCTGCCTTACGGCGCTGCGCATCGGCGAACTTGCGGTGCAGGCGGGCTTTCCGCCCGGCGCGCTCAACATCGTCACCGGGCGGGGCGAGACGGCCGGCAAGGCGCTGTCGGAACATCGCGGCATCGACTTCATCTCCTTCACCGGCTCGCCCGAGGTGGGCGTGATGATCCAGACCGCCGCGGCGCGCAATTTCATCGGCTGCACGCTGGAACTGGGCGGCAAGTCGCCGCAGATCCTGTTCGAAGACGCCGATCTGGACGCCGCGATCCCGGTGGTGGTCAAGGCACTGATCCAGAACGGCGGGCAGACCTGTTCGGCGGGCACCCGCGCGCTGGTGCATCGCAGCATCTGGGACCGCGTCCAGGCCGAGCTGAAGACCGCGTTCGAGTCGATCAAGGCCAGTGCCTCGGACGAGGCGGCGGTGCTGGGCCCGCTGATCTCGGCCAGGCAGAAGCGCCGCGTCGAAGGCTATATCGCCGACGCCGACGCGCCGCTGATCGCGCGCGGCGGCATTGCCGAAAACGCGCCCGAAGGCGGCTATTACGTCGCCCCCGCCATCTTTGGCCCCTGCGCCCCGGATGCGCGGATCGCGCAGGAAGAAGTCTTTGGCCCGGTGCTGGCGATGATCCCCTTCGATACCGAAGCCGACGCCATCGCCATCGCCACCGGCACCGAATCGGGGCGGGTCGCGGCGGTCTGGACCCGCGCCGGCGCGCGCCAGCAGCGCGTGGCCAAGGCGCTGCGCTGCGGGCAGGTGTTCATCAACGGCTACGGCGCGGGCGGGGGGGTCGAACTGCCCTTCGGCGGCATCCGCAAATCCGGCCACGGGCGCGAAAAGGGCTTCGCCGCGCTGCTGGAATTTTCCCACATCAAGACGGTCGTGAACAACCACGGCTGACCGCCCCCCATCCACATCGAAAACGCCGGCCCCGCGCGGGCCGGCCCGGCAGACATGCAACGGAGAACCAACGTGAGACTTCAGGGCAAGACAACCATGATCACCGGCGCCGCCTCGGGCTTTGGCAAGGGCATCGCCGAGGTCTACATCCGCGAGGGCGCCAAGGTCGCCGTCGCCGACCTGAACGGCGAGGGCGCGCGCGAGGTGGCCGAAGCGCTTGGCCCGAACGCCATCGCCGTCACCTGCGACGTATCGCGCGCCGATCAGGTCGACGCGGCGGTGGCGCAGACCACCGAAGCCTTCGGCAGCCTTGATATCGTGGTCAACAACGCCGGCTGGACCAACCCCAACCGCCCCCTGATGGAAACCGACGAGGAAACCTTTCGGCGGATCTATGACATCAACGTGCTGTCGATCTTTCACATGACGAAAGCCTGCGTGCCGCTCTGGCGCAAGCAGGGCGGGGGCGTGATGCTGAACGTGGGATCGGTGGCCGGCATGCGCCCGCGCCCCGGCCTGACGTGGTACAATTCATCCAAGGGCGCGGTGAACATCATGACCAAATCGCTTGCGGTCGAACTGGCGCCGGACGGCATCCGGGTCTGCGGCATCGCGCCGGTCATGGGGGTCACCGGGCTGCTTGAACAGTTCATGGGCATGCCCGACACGCCGGAAAACCGCGAGAAATTCCTTGCGACCATCCCCATGGGGCGCTTTTCGCAGCCGCGCGACGTGGCCAATGCCGCGCTTTACCTTGGTTCGGACGATGCGGATTTCATCACCGGCGTGATCCTCGAAGTGGACGGGGGCCGCACCGTCTGAACCTGCCGCAACCGGAGAAAGCCAATGCCAAGCCGCAACATGCTTGATGCCACGCGCCAGGCGACGGGGCAGGGGGCAACCCCCGAAACCAGCGTCGTGACGGCAAAGATCCTTGGCGTGCTGGCCGCCGAAGAGGTGCGCCGCGTCATCGATATCGGCTGCGGCAGGGGCGATCTTGCGGCAGCGATGGTGCGGCGCGGCTATTCGGTCACCGGAGTCGATCCGCAGGCAGGGGCGCTGGAAATCGCCCGCGCCCGGGCGCCGGGGGCCGAATTCCTGCAGGCGGGGGCCGAAGCCATCCCCGCCCGCGCGGGCAGTTTCGGCGCGGCGATCTTTCTGAACGCGCTGCATCATCTGCCGGGCCCGCTGATGGCCCCCGGGCTTGCGCAGGCTTGGCGCCTGCTGCGCCCGGGCGGCGTGCTCGTGGTCATCGAACCGCTGGCGCGGGGCAGCTTTTTCGAAGCCATGCGCCGCGTCGATGACGAAACCGACGTGCGCGCGCAGGCGCTTGACGCGCTGGACCGGTTCATCGCCCGCACGCCCTGCGACATGGTCGAGGATGTGCAGCTAGACCGGGTCAGCCGCTTTGCCTCGGTCGATGCCTTCGTCACCTACCTGTGCGCGGCGGACCCGGCGCGCCGCGCGCTGGTCGATGCCGATCCCGAAGCGGTGACGCGCGACTTCCTGCACTGGGCCACGGCCGCAGAGGGCGATACGCCCCATGAACTTGTCCAGCCGCACATGGTCCGGGTGCTGCGCAAGCCCGCCGGCTAGGGGCGCTCTGCCTGCGCCAGGATGGCACGGGCGCGCAGGCGCACCGGCTCGTCAACCATGGCGCCATCCACTGAAACCGCGCCATCCCCCGACGCCAGAACCCGCGCCGCCCATTCCCTTTGGGCCGCCGTCGGGGCGAACCCGGTTTGGGCCGGCGCAACCTGGCGCGGGTGGATGCACAGCTTGCCGGTCATGCCAAGGCTGCGGGCATGGCGGGCGTCACCCAGGGTGATCGCCGGGTCCGAAAGGTCGACGGTGACGCCGTCGATGGGCGGCGCGATCCCGCCCAGCCGCGAGGCGATGACCAGTTCAAGCCGCACCGGGCGCAGGGTCTCGCGCAGATGCTCACACCCGATATCGGCGCAGAAATCGATCGACCCGAAGGCCAGCCGCGCCACATCCGCGCAGGCGGCAATGGCGCGCGCGGCGGCAAGCCCGGCGGCGGTTTCGATCAGCGGCAGGACGGGCCGCCCCGCCTGGCGCGCGATGCGCGTGATGCTTTCGGGGCATTCGGCCTTGGGCAGCATGATCGCGGCAAAAGGCAGGGCGGCGGCGGCGTCAAGGTCGGCCTCGTGCCAGGGCGTGCCGGCGGGGTTGATCCGCACCAGCACCGGCAGGTCGGTGAAATCGCAGCTTAGCGCGGCGCGGGCGGTGTCCTTGGCGTTTGCGGCGACCGCGTCTTCCAGATCCAGGATCACCGCGCAGGCCCCCGAGGCCGCCGCCTTGGCGAACCGTTCGGGGCGGTTTGCGGGCACGAAAAGCGGGGCGCGCAGCGTGTCCAGCGTCACCATGTGGCGCTTGCCTGCATGGCGACCGGCCCGCCCGCGCGCGCCGTCCACAGCGTCATGCCCTGCGCGCTGTCCTGCGCGTTCACGCTGAAATCCTCCGTGTCGAACAGCGGCGACAGGCTGCGAAAGCGAAATTCCGATGGCACCGCCTTGCGCAGGTCCGCCGCGTAATGCGCCAGCAGCGTGGCCTGCAACGGGCCGTGCACGATCAACCCGGGGTAGCCCTCGGGCCCGGTGACATAGGGCTGGTCGTAATGGATGCGGTGGCCGTTGAAGGTAAGCGCCGAGTAGCGGAACAGGAACACCGGATCGGCCTTGATCTTCCTGTGGTGCGCGCCCGGCGCGGCGGCGTCGGGCGCGGCCTTGGGGGTGCTGTCGATGCCGCGATAGACGATGTCCTGCCGTTCGGTCAGCGCGGGGCCGTCGGTGTCGGAAATCTCGTGCTCGACGGTGACGAAGCAAAGCGGCCCCGTCCGCCCCTGTTTCAGCACCACGTCGCGGATGGTCGACACCCGCGTGACGTTGGCGCCGATGCGCAGCGGGCGATGAAAGGCAAAGGCCCCGCCCGCCCACATGCGCCGGGGCAGGGGCACCGGCGGCAGAAAGCCGCCCCGCGCCGGGTGCCCGTCGGGGCCAAGTTCATCGGCGGGCACCGCGGGCTGGGTCAGGCACAGGTGGATCAGCAACGGCGCCTCGGCGCCATCGTCCAGCGGGCCGCTGCGCCCGAAGGTGGCGTTGAACCGTTCGGCAATCGCCGGGGTCAGCAGTTCGCCGCGCGTTTCGCTGCGCCCGATCCAGCCGCGCAGGGCATCGATGTCGATCTGCGGATCGCCCGCGGTTTGGGTGGCTGTCGCGCACATGATCAGGTCTCCGTCTTCTGCTGCGCCTTGGGCAGGCCGGGAACGGGGCCGTAGCTGCGCGTTTCGCCGGCGATGCGCGGGGCGGGGGCCGGGTAGGACACCGGCCCGTTTGGGGTATCGACCCGGATGCGGCGCAGGTGCGGATGGGCCGACAGCCCGGCCATGTCGTTGACCGATGCCATGGCCACATCCGCCTTGTCCATCGCGGCCATGGCTTCGGCATGGCCCATCCGGGCAAAGGCCTCGGCGACGATGCGGTCGGTTTCGGGGCGGTTGGCGACGCGGGCCACATTGGTGGCAAAGCGCGGATCGCGGCCAAGGTCGGGGCGCTGCAGGAAATGGTCGCACAGCATGCGCCATTCCCGGTCGCTCTGGATCGAAATGAGGATCAGCTGCCCGTCGCGGGTGCTGAAGGCGCTGTAGGGCGATATGGACGGGTGCGCCATGCCGACGCGCTGCGGGGTCTTGCCCCCCTCGTGGTTCAGCAGCGGAACGGTCAGCCATTCGGCCATCACGTCGAACATGGAAATGGTGATCGCCGCGCCCTTGCCGGTGATGCCGCGCGCGATCAGCGCTTCCAGGATGGCGGCATGGGCGGTGGCGCCGGTGGCCACATCGACGATGGACATGCCCACGCGCGCCGGCTCGGACGGCCCGCCGGTGATGGAACACAGGCCCGATTCCGCCTGGATCAGCAGATCATAGGCCTTGCGGTCGGCCATCGGGCCGCCCTCGCCATAGCCGGTGATGGAACAGGTGATCAGGCGGGGATGGTCGCGCGCAAGCCTTTCGGGCGTGAACCCCAGCCGCCCCAGCGCGCCGCGCTTGAGGTTCTGCACCAGCACGTCCGCATCCCCAATAAGCCGTTCCAGTTCCGCCTTTCCGTCATCCGAACGCAGGTCAAGCGCGACCGATTGCTTGCCGCGGTTGAGCCAGACGAAATAGCTGGACTGCCCGGCGGCCACCCCGTCATAGCCGCGCGCGAAATCGCCCTCGGGGCGTTCGATCTTGATCACCTCGGCCCCGGCATCGGCAAGGCGCGCGGTGGCAAAGGGGGCCGCGACCGCCTGTTCGACGGCAACGACCTTGAGGCCGGCAAGAGGCAGGGTCATCAAAAGCTCCGCGGCAGGCCCAGCACGTGCTCGGCAACGTAGGACAGGATGAGGTTCGTGGAAATCGGCGCCACCTGGTAAAGCGGCGTTTCGCGGGATCTGATCTCCGATCTTACGCATTTC
>CAXICP010000192.1:0-6481 GCA_964022595.1 uncultured Salipiger sp. | reverse complement strand
CATGAGGCCCCGGCGCGCGTCGGTCGAACCGGAATCCATCACCGTGATGATGTCCACCAGCGCGCCGCAGACCGCCGCGAACATGAAGAGCGAGATCTTGACGCTGCGCACCGGCACACCCGAATTGGACGCGGCGTTGCGATCGCCCCCCGCGGCAAAGATCCAGTTGCCCTGCGGCGTGCGCAAAAGCACATAGGTCGCGATCAGCGCCATGAGGATGAACCACAGGATCTCGACCGGAATGCCGGGCACCTTGGGCGCGCCGTTCTTGAAGGTTTCGACCAGCCCCGCCTGTGCGAGCCAGGCAAAAATCGGCCCGAACGCGTCCCCCGAAAAGAACGGCGCCAGCCAGTCCCCTTCGACGGCATCGCGCACGCCGCGCAGCTGGGTCGACCCGCCCGAGGCCAGCTTCAGCCCCACCAGCGAGGCGCCGCGCAGGATGAACAGGAAGGCCAGCGTCACGATGAACGACGGCAGCCCGGTCTTCAGCACGATGGCGCCGTTCACCGCGCCGATCCCCGCCGCGACCGCCAGCGTCAGCGGGATCGCAAGGATCAGCGGCAGGCCCAGCGTGACCGTGCAGGCCCCGAAGATCAGACCCGCAAAGGCCACCATCGAACCGATCGACAGGTCGAATTCGCCGCCGATCATCAGCATCGCGGCGCCGATCGCCAGGATGCCAAGCTGCGCGGCGGGGGTCATGAAGTTCATGATGCCGGACAGCGTGAACATCGCGCCGTCGGCCGTGACCAGGAAAAACAGCGTCACGAGGACCACGCCGGCGATCGCGCCAAGCTCGGGGCGCTTGATGAGCCGCGCGCCGATTCCCTCTTTCTTCAGCCGTTCATCCAGCACTATCTGAGACGTGTCCGCCATGATCTCCTCCCTCTTGAAAATGGGGCCGCGCCGCGCGGTTGCTGGCCGCGGCCCCCGGTGATCCGAAAGTTCGGATCAGGTCAGCGGATGCCTTGCGCCGACAGTTCGACGACCTGCGCCGCCTTGTCCTGGGTCACCAGGTTCGGGCCCGAGGGCACGTTGCCGCCCGGAACAAGGCCGTACTTGGCGTTGAGCGCCAGGAAGACGACCGGCAGGTAGCCTTGCAGGAACTGCTGCTGGTCGATGGCGAAGGCGGCGTTGCCCTCGGCGACCGATTCAAGGAAGGTCGCCGACAGATCGAAAGTGGCGACGTTGACCTCACCGGTGCGGCCCACGGCCTCGACCGCCGCGACGGACGGCTCGCCGACCAGCGATGCGCCAAGGCCCATCACCGTGTCGACATCGGGGTTGGATTCCAGCGCGGCCTGTACCTTGGCTTGCACCTCGGCGGGATCGTTGCGGGTCGGGATCACCTCGACCTCGCCGCCGAAGCCCTCGGCGAAGCCTTCGCAGCGCAAATCAAGCGAGACGTTGCCGACCTCCTGGTTGACGCAGATGCCGACCTTGCCGCCCATTTCGGCAAGCTTGCGGCCCGCTTCCTGGCCCGCGGTGAATTCATCCTGCCCCACATGCAGCAGGGCGCCAAGTTCCTTGGAAACGTCCGAACCCGAGTTCATCGAGATGACCGGGATACCGGCCTGCACCGCGCGTTCGATCGACGGCCCAAGCGCATCCGCGTCGGGGATCGACACCACAAGCCCGTCGGGTTCCTGGTTCACGGCGGCGTCGATAAGCTGGCTCATCTGCACCATGTCGAAGGTTTCGGGCGAGCGGAAGTCGACGTTCGCGCCGGTATCCTCGGCCGCCTTGTCGACGCCGTTCTTGACGACGGACCAGAACGGATCGTTGGCCTGCCCGTGGACCACCACGAGAATATCCTGCGCCAGTGCGGGCGCTGCGACGGCCATGCCGGCGACAAGCGCGGCGGTGAAGGTGAATTTGGTCATGAGTCCTCCCCTTTGGTTGTTTGAACCAGGGCCTCCCGCCCCGGCGTCATCCGGCTGAGCCGAATTCCTGATGCCCCAAGGCTTGGCGCCTTTTTGGAACATTTATTCCATAGGTGACGAATCGGCGCCGCGAGTCAATGTTTTTCACGCAAAGCGCCGACCGCGACGGCAAGCGTGGTGACCAGCGTGATCGAGGCGTTCAGCGCCCGCAGCGCCCCGACCTCATCCTCGCGCGCGACCAGAAGCTGCTCTGCGACGCTGACCAGCGGGCATTCCAGCGTGTCGGTCAGCCCGAAGACCGGGACGCCCCTGTCCGCAACTTCCGATGCGATCGCCAATGTCTCGGCGGAAAACGGCGCGTAGGTGATGGCGAAAACCGCGTCTCCGGGCTGGATCACGGCGCTGCCGTCAAGAAGCCCGCTGCCGCCATGCAAGACGGATGCGACCCCCATCTTGCCAAACAGATACGACATCGAACTGGCCACCGCGAATGCCCGGCGCAGCCCGACGATATGGATGATGCGCGCGCGTGACAGCCCCTGCGCGGTCGCCTCCAGCGTGCCGCTTGTGACCGTGTTCGCAAGGGATATCAGCGATTTGTGACCGGATTCCGCAAAATCCGCCAACAGCCGCCCGATGCCATCGCTGCCCGCATCGACCGCCGCCAGCCTGGCCTCATACCCGGGACGGAAATCGGTGAACTGCGTGCGGAACAGCGCCTGCATTTCCGAATAGCCCCTGAACCCCAGCGCCTGGCAGAACCGCATATAGGCCGACGCCGCCACCCCGGATGCCTCGGCCATTTCCGCCACGGTCGACACCGCGACAAGATGAAGGTGCCGACGCGTGAAGGACGCGCATTGCCTCAGCCGCTTGGGAAACCTTTCGGTATCCGCATCCAGCCGCTCAAGCAGTTCAGCCACGCTTGCCGGCGCGGTCACGCCCTGATCTTCGATCTCGCTCATCCCTCAGCTCCTGTCTTGACAGGTTCATTCTAACCGCGCATCACGAGATATGGAATGAAAATTCTATTAAGGGAGGAGAATCATGACGATCGGTATCGGCCTGATCGGCACCGGCTTCATGGGCAAGGCGCACGCCCTGGCCTATCGCGCAGCGCGCGCGGTCATGGGGGACGTGCCTGAGCCGCGCCTTGCCGTGCTTTGCGACACGCCGATCGAGCGGGCCGAAGCGATGGCCGCGCAGTTCGGCTTTGCCCGCGCGAGCGATGACTGGACCGCGCTTGTCGCCGACCCGAACGTCGAGATCGTCTGCATCACCACCCCGAACGGGATGCACCGCGAAATGGCGCTGGCCGCCATCGCCGCGGGAAAGAACGTGCATTGCGAAAAACCGCTGGCGCTGACCGTCGATGACGCGAGGGAAATGGCGGCCGCGGCGCGCAAGGCGGGCGTCTTCACCATGGTCGGCTACAACTACATCCACAACCCGGCCGTCACCCATGCCCGGCGGCTGATCGCGGACGGGCGCAATCATCTGGTGCTGCGCGCGCCGCTGATCGCGGACGGGATGATCGGGCGCCCCCTGCATTTCCGGGGCTGGGTCGATGAGGATTACCAGGCCGACCCCGATCTTGCCTGGACCTGGCGCGCCACCCGGGCCGAGGCCGGCCTTGGCGCGCTTGGCGATCTTGGCTGCCACCTCGTGTCCATGTCGCACCTGCTGATGGGGCCCATCGAAAGCCTGCTGGCCGACACCCAGATCGCGCACGCGACCCGCCCCCTGCCCGACGGATCGGGTCGCGGAACGGTCGAAAACGAAGATACCGCCTCTGCCATTGTGCGCTATTCCTCCGGCGCGCAGGGCACGCTCTGCACCTCGCGCAGCGCATGGGGCCGCAAGAACAAGCTTGACTGGGAGGTTCACGGCACGCGCGGCATGATCACCTTCAGTCAGGAACGGCTTAACGAGTTGCAGCTTTACGTGAACGACGGGCCAAGGGCCGAACAAGGCTTTCGTACCATCCTGACCGGCCCCGATCACCCGCCCTACGGCGCCTTCTGCCCCGCGCCCGGCCATCAGCTTGGGTTCGGCGATCTCAAGACCATCGAGGCCGCCGCCTTTCTGCGGGCCATCGCCGCCGGCACCCCGGCCTATCCCGATTTCACCGACGCGCTCGTCTTCGAGCAGGTCATCCACGCCATCGACACCTCGGCCCGCGAAGGCCGGCGCGTGTCCCTCTGACGTCTCATCCGAAAAGGACACACCCATGAAAGTCGCACTCTTCGGCGCCGGCCGTATCGGCAAGGTCCACGCCGCTTCGATCAAGATGGACCCGCGTTCCGAACTTGTCGCCGTCGCCGACGTGATGACCGACGCCGCCGAGGCGCTGGCCCGCGAACACGGCGTCACCGCCCGCAGCGCCGACGACATTCTTGCGGATGCGTCCATCGACGCCATCCTCATCGCGTCGTCCACCAACACCCACGCCGATCTGATCGGCGCCGGGGTGAAGGCGGGCAAGGCGATCTTTTGCGAGAAACCCATCGACCTTGACCTTGCCCGCGCGCTTGAAATCCGCAAGATCGCGGCGGCGCATGACAAGCCGATCATGATGGGCTTCAACCGCCGCTTCGATCCGAATTTCGCGCAGGTGAAGGCCGCGCTTGACGCGGGCGAGATCGGCAAGCCGACGCTGCTGTCGGTGACATCCTACGACCCTGCCCCGCCGCCTGTCAGCTACATCAAAGTGTCGGGCGGGCTTTTCCGAGACATGATGATCCACGACTTCGACATGTGCTCTTTCCTGTTCGGCATGCCGGAAAGCGTGATGGCGCACGGGTCCTGCCTGATCGATCCCGAAATCGGCGCCGCGGGCGACATCGACACCGGCGTCGTCGTGCTGACCTATGCCGACGGGCGCATCGCAACCATCCGCAATTCGCGCCAGGCGCCCTACGGCTATGACCAGCGCGTCGAAGTGCTGGGCGCGGACGGAACGCTTGCCGCGGAAAACGAGATCGAAAACACCGTGGTCAAGTCCACCGCTGCCGGCACCGTATCGGCCAAGCCGGTGTTCTTCTTCCTTGAACGCTACATGCGGGCCTATGCCATCGAATGGGCGGCCTTTGTCGATGCGGTGACGCAGGGCGCCCCGGTGCCCGCCGGCGTGCAGGACGGCGTCAACGCGCTTGCCCTTGCCGAGGCCGCGAACCGGTCCCTTGCCGAGGGGCGGCCCGTGACCGTCACCCCCGACATGACGGGGGCCTGAGCCATGGCGTTCACCCTTGCCGCCTGCGCCGAGATGCTGTGGCGCGACCGCCCCATCGAATGGCGCTGCGCCCAGCTTGACGAGATGGGCTTTCAGGTCGGGCTGTGGAACTGGCCCGACCACGACTTGGGAAAGCTTGAAGCGTCCGGCGCGACGTTTTCGATCATGAACGGCTATCTCGAAGGTCGCCTTGGCGATGACGAAGGCGCGGATGCCCTTCTGGCCTCGGCCCGCGAAACGGCCCAGGTCGGCAAGCGCCTTGGGGTGGCCCGCCTGAACCTGCACGGCACCGGCCTTGGCGAAGGCGGGCGCCCGAAGATCGCAGAAGTCGCCACGCCGCAGAAATGGGTAAAGGCCCGCGACACGCTCAACCGCATCTGCGATCTGGGCGAGGAACTGGGCGTGACCTTCACGCTCGAAAACCTGAACCTGCCCGTGGATCACGCCGGCGTCCCCTTCGCCCGGGCCGAGGACACGCTCGCGCTGGTCGCTGCGGTCGATCGCCCCCAGCTGCGCCTGAACCTGGATCTGTACCATGCCCAGATCGGCGAGGGGAACCTGATCGAACTCTGCCGCGCCTGCCTGCCCTGGATCAGCGAGATCCAGGTGGCGGACGTTCCGGGACGCTGCGAACCCGGCACGGGCGAGATCAACTACACAGGCATCGCACGCGCCCTCACCGCCATGGGCTACAACGGCCCGATCGGCATGGAGGCCTTCGCCTCCGGCGACGACACCGCCGCCCTTACAGCGTTTCGGGAGGCCTTCGGGCAATGACCACGGCAGAGCCGAGGCTGGGTTAGTTGCCTTCAACCGGCGTGTGCAGAGGTGGTTCGGTTTGTCCGAAGAGGTTGCGGGCGTTTTCCAAGTGGTTTTCCGCCTCGGTTAAGCCGCTGCCAGATCTGGCAGCGGAATGAGCTACTCCCCATCTCTCGGGCAGGATCTGGCGTAAATTAAGCTACTCTTTGCACCTGCTGATCGGGTTGGTTGATATCATTTCTCTGCCAGTAGACCAGCGCCGGAGGCTGGCCGCCCAAGGCTGAATGCGGGCGCTGGTTGTTGTAGAAGCTCATCCATTTCCGGATGGCCTGTGTGGATGGCTCCCGCATAGCAAGGCTTAAATGAGATTGCGTGTACCTTTTCAGAAGCGGTCTTGTGTCCGGCCTGTTTGCGCGGTCCTCACCGCTGGCCCTCCCTCGTGCATGTAAACATGCACTGCCGGGCAGTGGATGGGATCCGCAGATCAGGTTCCTATCTGCTTTGCGGGCAATTGCGCCCGGGACTTTCGGCGGAGCGTCCTGATCATTGCGGCTGAACTGGCCCCCTTTTCGACTGGACACTCAGGCATAACCATGGAGGCTTGGGG
>CAXICP010000191.1:0-6489 GCA_964022595.1 uncultured Salipiger sp. | reverse complement strand
GTTTCCGAATAGCTCAGCCCCAGCCCGAAGGACAGATCGCGCCCCAGGAAGAACGGTTCGACGAAGTTGAAGCTGTAGCTTTGCGACGAGCGGGCGGTGTTGATCCCCAGCGACAGCCTTTGGCCGCGGCCAAGGAAGTTCTGTTCGCTGAACGAGATCGCCGCGCCAAAGCCGCTGGACGTGGAATAGGACCCGCCGAAGCTGATCGCCCCGGTGGGCTGTTCCTCGACGTTCACATCGACGATGACCTGCTGCGGGGTCGAACCTTCGCGCGCGTTCACGTCGGCATTGGCGAAATATCCCAGCGCGCGGATGCGTTCTGCCGCCTCGCGGATGGCGCGCGGGTTGAATGGATCGCCCTCGGCCGTGTCGAACTGACGCCGCACGACGCGGTCCAGCGTGGTGGTGTTGCCTTCGATGTCGATGCGTTCGACAAAGATCCGCGGCCCGCGTGTCAGCTGGAAATTCACGTCCAGCGTCAGGTCGCGGTCGTTGCGGCGGATCTGCGGATCGACGCGCACGAATTGCAGCCCCTGCTGGATCGCCAGCCGTTCCAGCCGCGCGATTTCGATTTCGATCTCGGACGGGGAATAGACCTTGCCGGGCTTGAGCTTGATCGCCGAGGCGAAGGCATCCACGTCGACCTCGGGCAGGTCGGAATCGACCGTGACGTCGCCAAAGGTGAAACGCTGGCCTTCCTGCACGTTGAAGGTCACGAAATAACCGTCGCGTTCCTCGGAAAGTTCGGCGTTGATGCCGGTGATGCGGAAATCGACGTAACCGCGCGAGGCGTAGAAATCCTGCAGCAGCTGGCGATCAAATGCGATGCGATCCTCGACAAAGGTATCGGACCGGATGATCGCGCGCAGCAGCCCGGCCTGCTTGGTTTCCAGAACGCGGCGCAGGCGGCGGTCGGAAAAGGCTTCGTTGCCGACGATAGCGATGCGTTCAATCTCGGTCACGCCGCCTTCGAAGATCTCGTAGACCAGATCGACGCGGTTTTCCGACCGGCGGATCAGCTTGGGCGTAACGCGCGCGGCGATGCGCCCCTGCTGGGTGTAGGCGGCGGCGATGGATGCGGCGTCTTCCTCGGCGATGCGGGGGTTGTAGACGCGGCGCGACTGCGAGCGCACCAGCGGCGCAAGGTCTTCATCCTTGATGCGGCTGTTGCCTTCGAAGGCGATGACGTTGACGGTGGGGTATTCCACCACGCGGATCACCAGCGTATCGCCCTGCGGCACGATCTCGACCGTTTCGAACAGGCCCGATGCGACGATGCGCTGGTAGGCATCGTTCAGCTCGGCGGCGCTGACCGCCTGGCCGCGCGCGATTCCCGCCTGGCTGAGAATGGTCCCCGCCTCGACGCGCTCGTTGCCCTCGATGGACACGTTGCCAAAGGAAAACGTCTGCGCGTCTGCCGGGTCCGGCAGCGCCGTCATCCCGATCGACAGCGCGACCGACAGCGCCACAAGGGATACGCCTTTACGCAAACCATTTGAAAATCCGCGCTTTACGCGCGAGGGGCCGTGCCCCGCGAGCCCGTAGGTCATGCCACCAATCCACTCCGCCTTTTTTTACGTGAGTACCGGGATCGGAACCATGTGTCAAAACGTTAGAGGCATTGCGCGGCCGCGAAATGCCCGCCCTGCCCCGGCAGTCAAAGCGAGCCGAGGTAGGCGCCCAGATACAGCGCCGCCGGGATGGCGGCGAGGAACAGCAACCGGTCCATGTTGATGGTGAACAACAGGTTAAGTCCGCGATATCCGTCCTGAAGGGTTTGCATGGCCGAACGCCCGTCCTGAATTGAATGACGGGCGGTATGTACCGGGTCTTTATGGCCGAATTTTGGCGCCTGCGCCGCCGCAAGGGCGCAGGCGTGGCGGCGAAAACGCCGTTACGGGCAGAACAGATCGTTGGTCAGCGCAAAGACCATCAGCCCCAGAATCAGCACAAGGCCGATGGACATGGCGACATTCATCGCCCGGTCCGACGGGGGCTTGCCGGTGACCGCTTCCCATGCGTGAAAGACAAGGTGCCCGCCGTCCAGTACCGGCACCGGGAACAGGTTCAACAGGCCAACGGCGGTGGAAAGCACCGCGATGAAGGTGATGAAGCTTTGCCCGCCCTGGCTGGCCATCGCACCCGAGGTCTGTGCGATGCCGATCGGCCCGCTCAGGTTGCAGGACGAGATCTTGCCGGCGATCATGTGGCCCAGCCCGGAAAGCGAGCCTTCGATAATGCCCCAGGTGCGGTTGATGCCGGCCAGAAAGGCTTCGCCCGGGTTCATCATGGTGGTGGCAGGGTGGAACGCGATGTCGCCGACGATGCCGATGCGGTACACCGCCTGGAACCCGCCCTCGGGCAGCGGCTCGTCGGTGCGCTTGGGGGTCAGGACCACGTCGAAGGTTTCGCCCTCGCGCCAGATGGTCAGGTCCACCGGCGCGCCGTTCGACCCTTCGACCACTTCCTTGAGCTGGGCAAAGGCGAAGGCGCGTTCGCCGTTGATGTTCAGGATGGTGTCGCCCGGCTGCAGCCCGGCCTCGAACGCGGCGGAACGGGGCACCACCTGGCTGACCAGCGGCGGGTAGACATAGGGCCCGTCGACCACCAGCCGCGAGCCGTCGCGTTCCACCGTGTAGGGCAGAACCGGCTGGTAGGGCAGCGATTTCATGTAGGCGTCATAGGTATCGGCATCGTCGAAGCCGGGCAGCGGCTTGCCGTCGATTTCCAGGATCACGTCGCCGGTGCGAAGTTCCTGCGCGATGGGCAGCGCGCGCAATTCGCCCACGGCGAAGGGTTCGGACACCTTGCCCTGAAACATGAACACCCCGGTGAACACCAGGATCGACAGCGCGAAGTTGAACACCGGTCCGGCGGCCACGGTCGCGGCGCGCGCCCAAAGGGGGGCGCCGTTCATGGTGTGCCGCAGCTCTTCGTCGGACATCTGCGCCAGCGCGGTTTCGTCCGCCCCGCCCGAGGCGTTGGAATCGCCGCGAAACTTGACGTAGCCGCCAAAGGGCAGCGGGTGCCGCGCCGGTCCATCCGCGACCAGATCACCGGCCCGAACCCAAGCGAGAACACGTCCGCTTCGATCCCCGTCCAGCGCCCGACGATGTAATGGCCGTATTCATGGATCGCGACGATCACCGAAAGGGCGATCACGAAGAAGATCAGGGTGAACAAAAGCCCCCCGAACTGCGAACTCATCTGCGCGATATCCAAGTGAACGGCCCCTTGTCGTTATAGATCGGTCATGATGTTGCCCGCGGTCTTCCGGGCGAGATGGTCCGCATGAAGCACGTTATCAAGGCTCATGCCGGCATGAATGAGGCCGGTTTGGGCCGAAACACGGTTAAGTGTCTCTTCGACCACCTCGCTCATGCGGGTAAAGCCGATGCGCCCGTCGATGAACGCATCCAGCGCGCATTCCTTGGCGGCGTTGAACACCGCGCCCGCAAGGCCGCCCTCGGCCATGACCTCGCGCGCAAGGCGCAGGGCGGGCCAGCGGGTTTCGCAGGCGGCGCGAAAGCTGAAACTGCCCAGCTTCACAAGGTCCAGCCGGTCCACGGGCAGCGGCCTGCGGTCGGGATGGTGCAGCGCGAAGCCGATGGCGTGGCGCATGTCGGGCGGGCCGATATGCGCCATCAAGCCGCCGTCGCAAAACCCCACCAACGCGTGGATCATCGATTCCGGATGGACCACCACCTCGATCACCGCAGGATCAAGATCGAAGAACTCGCGGGTTTCGATCACCTCAAGCGCCTTGTTGAACATCGACGCGGAATCGATGGTGATGCGCTGGCCCATGTCCCAGTTGGGGTGGGTCGCCGCCTGGCTGGGCGTGGCGCTGGCAAGCCTGTCCAGCGGCCAGTCGCGAAACGCGCCCCCGCTGGCGGTGATGATGACCCGTTCCACGGCGCGCATGTCTTCGCCGATAAGCGCCTGGAAGACGGCGCTGTGCTCGCTGTCCACGGGCAGCACCGCCGCGCCGTGCTCGCGCGCGGTCTGCATCACCAGCGGGCCGGCACAGA
The DNA here is from genome assembly GCA_964022595.1 of uncultured Salipiger sp. Classification (GTDB taxonomy): domain Bacteria; phylum Pseudomonadota; class Alphaproteobacteria; order Rhodobacterales; family Rhodobacteraceae; genus Salipiger. The sequence continues at coordinate 2,458 of CAXICP010000191.1, read as the reverse complement.
CCATGCTTTCCTTGTTGGCCAACGCCAGCGTCGCGCCGCCGCGCAGCGCGGCCAGCCCCGGGGCCAGCCCCGCCGCCCCGACGATGGCCGACATCACCCAGTCGGCCGGGCGATGCGCCGCGTCGATCAGCGCGCCCTGCCCGGCGGCAACCTCGATCCCGGTGCCCGCAAGACGCTCGCGCAGTTCGGGAAGGCAGGTTTCATCGGCGCAGACCGCGATTTCGGCGCCAAGCCGGCGCGCATCCTGCGCCAGCCGGGCGACGTTGCGCCCCCCGGTCAGCGCCACGACGCGATAGGCATCCGGGTCGCGTGCAATCAGGTCGATGGTGTTCTGGCCGATCGAACCGGTGGCGCCCAGAATGGAAATGCGTCTCATTCAAGCCCCGGCGGGAAATCCACGATCTGCCCGGCGACCAGCAGGAAAAGCGCCGCCCCCAGCATCCCGTCGAACCGGTCCAGCAGGCCGCCGTGACCCGGCAGCAGGTTCGAGCTGTCCTTGACCCCGGCGCGCCGCTTCACGGTGCTTTCGGCCATGTCGCCGATCTGGCTGGCCATGGATATCGCCACCGACACCCCCATCAGGCCGAACCCGGCCTGCGTGGCCCCGGCAAAGACCAGCCCCACCAGCGCGGCGCCGATCCAGCCCGCAACCGCGCCCGACCATGTCTTCTTGGGCGACACGCGCGGCCACAGCTTCGGGCCGCCGATCATCCGACCGGCGAAATAGCCGCCCACGTCTGTCATCACCACGACGCAGACCAGCCACAGCATCCAGACAAGCCCGAAATCGGCGCGCAGCTTCATGAAACCATAGCCCGACAGCAGGATCAGCGCGGTGAACACCGCGTAGGTCACGCCGCCGCGTTCCATCCGCCCGAAGCCGGCCATCGACGGCAGCAGCAACAGCGGCAACGCAAGCGAGGGGGGCAGATAGGGCGTGGCGATGGCGCAGACCCCCGCGACGATGCCCAGCACCGGCGCCGAGCGGTCGCGCGCGGTGTCGACCATGCGCACCAGTTCCCACACCATCACCCCGCAGGCGAGCGAGATGAATCCACGCCATGCCAGCCCGCCGATCCAGACCGCGGCCAGCGCAAGCCCGATCAGCACGGCGGCCGAGATCACCCTCGGGCGCAGGTCCGTCCAGCGCGGTGCGCTCATGCCTTCACCCCTCCGTAGCGGCGTTCGCGCGACCCGTAGGCCGCGGTAAGCTTCGCGAATTCCTCGGCGCCGAAATCGGGCCACAGGGTATCGACGAATTCATATTCGGCATAGGCCGATTGCCACAAAAGAAAATTCGAAATCCGCGCCTCGCCGCTGGTGCGGATCACCAGGTCGGGATCGGGAAGAACGCATGTATCCAGGTACTTGGGCAGCGTTTCCTCGTTGACCGATGCCGGGTCCAGCCGCCCGGCGGCCACGTCCTCGGCCAGGCGCTTGGTGGCGCGGGCCACCTCGTCGCGACCGCCGTAGTTGATGGCGATGGTCAGGTTCACGCCGGTGCAACCCGAGGTCATCTGTTCCAGCTCGTCCATCAGGCGCACCAGCTTGTCGTCCAGCTGCACGCGATCACCGATGAACCGCACCTGCACGTTCTCTTGCTTGAGCGCGCGCGCCTCCTTGGTGATGTAGCGCCGGAACAGGCTCATGAGCCCGGCCACCTCGGATTGCGTGCGCTTCCAGTTTTCCGTCGAGAAGGCAAAGATCGTCAGGTACTTGACCCCCGCGTCGGGGCAGGCTTCGACGATCTCGCGCACCCGCTTGGCCATGTCACGCAGCATGTCGGGTGTGCTGATGTAGGTGGCGTTGCCTTCACCGAAGTTGAGCGTTCCGCAATCGAGGCTGCATATGTCGGGACGGATCGCCTCGACGTGAGCGAGGCGATCGAGGCCATCGACCAGGTGGTGACCGTGAGCGCGGCCATCGGCGAGGCGGCGGCCCGTCTCGGTCGTCCACGACGGCCGATCCGCGTGATCGCCAACGGGGCCGACGCCGAGGCGTTCTTCCCGCGCGACGCCGCGGACGCGCGGGCGCGGCTCGAGCTCCCCCCCGACGAACAGATCATCGCGTTCGTGGTCAAGCTCGTACCCCGTAAGGGCGTGGACACCCTGATCGAGGCCATGGGACTGCTCGCGGTGCGGGACGCTCCGACTCCCTTCCTGGCGATGGCGGGGATCGGCGAGATGAGGGACGGACTGCTCGCGCGTGCCGCCGAGCTGGGGATCGCCGACCGGGTCCACTTCCGGGGCAAGATCCCGCACCACGAGGTGGCCTGGTGGATGGCTGCCGGCGACGTGTTCGTGCTGCCCTCGCTGAGCGAGGGGCTGCCGACGGTGGTCTGCGAGGCGATGGCCTGTGGCCGGCCGGTGGTCGCGACCGCGGTCGACGGCACCCCCGAGATCGTGCGCGATGGCGAGACGGGATTCCTCGTCCCGCCGCGGGACCCGCAGGCGCTGGC
>CAXICP010000190.1:0-6501 GCA_964022595.1 uncultured Salipiger sp. | reverse complement strand
GGCACGATCAGTTCGGGGGTGCCATTGAGTTCGAGCGCGCCGACCGCGCGCCCGGACACAAGGTCCGGCAGGTATTTCTGCTTTTGCGCGTCGGTGCCGTTCAGCTTGATCTGGTTGACGCAAAGGTTCGAATGCGCGCCGTAGCTAAGCGACACGCTGGCCGAGGCGCGGGCGATTTCCTCGATTGCGACCACATGCGCCAGGTACCCCATCCCCGCGCCGCCGTATTGCTCGGGCACGGTGATGCCCAGCAGCCCCAGATCGCCCATTTCGCCCCACAGCGCGGGCGGAAAGGCGTTGGATGCGTCGATCTGGGCGGCCATCGGGCGCAGCCGTTCCTGCGCCCAGCGGTGGACCACGTCGCGCAGGACCGACACGTCTTCACCCAGGTCGAAACCCATGGTTGCGTTGAACATGCCTCGCCCTCCTCCTGACGATTTATATGAACGCTTGTTCATATAGTGCCGGGCGCGATGTCATCCGTCAAGCGAAAGGAACAGAGCCAGCGTCGCGGGCGTTGATGCGCCAAGACACACATAAGGAGACGACCATGTCCAAGGATCTCAGGGCCGCGTTCTGGAGCCAGCTTAAAGATGTCCGCGCCGGCCTGCTGGCGGCGGACGGCGAGCGCCCCGTGCCCATGTCCCCCCAGGCGGATGCGGAAAACGGCGTGATCTGGTTCATCACGGCGCGCGGGTCTGCCGCCGACCGGGGCGCCAAGGCCGACGGAGAGGCGTCTTTCCACGTGGCCGATTCCAGATCGCACCTTTACGCCAACGTCTTCGGCAAGCTCAGCGTGGTGAACGACAGCGAAAAGCTGGACGATCTGTGGAACGCCTTTGCCGCCGCGTGGTTCGAAGACGGCCGCGACGACGATGCCGTGCAGCTTGTCAAATTCACCCCGCACGAGGCCGAAATCTGGTCCGGCGATGGCGGCGCAAGCTTTCTATATGAAATCGCCAAGGCCAATCTTACGGGTGACACGCCGGACACGGGCGATCATGGTCGGGTGACATTCTGACCCTGCCCGAAAGGAACCTGCCATGATCCGCGCCCGCCTTGCCGCCCTTGCGTGCCTTGCCATCCCCTGCGCCGCAGGCGCCGAACAGGTCGGCGAGGTGGGCGTGGACTGGACCGGCAACGACATCGTCATCGAAGCGGTTGCGGACCCCGAGGTGGAAGGCGTGACCTGCCACATCGCGTTCTTCGATCGCGGCCTGTTCGACCGCCTGTCCAAGGGCAACTGGTTCGAAGACCCGTCCAACGCCTCGATCGCCTGCCGCCAGACCGGACCGATCCGCATCGGCGACATCGACCGGGGCGAGGATGGCGAAGAGGTGTTCCGCACCTCGCGTTCCATCGTCTTCAAAAGCCTGCGGGTGAAGCGTATCTTCGACGAGGCGAACCAGACGCTGATCTATCTGGTGCATGCGCGCGAACTGGCGGATGGGTCGGCCAAGCTGGCGATTTCGACCGTGCCGCTTTACACCCCCGAGTGATCGCCCGGCGCAGTCACGTCGTGGCCGTAGAGCCAGTCGAACTGGCGCAGCATCCGCAGCGGCGCGATCTTTCCCGCCAGCCCCAGGCCCAGGTGCGCGGCGGCCCGGATAAGCGGGTTGCTCAGGTGGTATTTCCAGGCGTTGCCATTGGCGGCGGCGACGATGCGGCGGCACCGATCCCGTCGCAGGGTTTCGTATCGCGCCAGCGCGCTGCGCTGATCCGATTGCGCGTCAAGGCAGGCGGCCAGCGTCCACGCGTCCTCTAGCGCCATGTTCGCGCCCTGCGCAAGGAAGGGCAGCGTCGGGTGCGCGGCATCGCCCAGCAGCGCCACGCCGTCGCCGTACCAACGCTGCGCGACAGGGTGGCGAAACAGCCCCCACAGCCCGACGCGGTTCACCCGGCGCAAAAGATCCGGCACACGCCCGCCAAAGCCGGAAAAGGCCGCGCGAAGGTTGGCGGGGTTGTCTTCGTGCGCCCAGCCTTCGGGGGTCCACGCGCGGCGTTCCTCGGCCGCGACGATGTTGACGGCAGACCCATCACGCAGCGGATAGCTGACAAGGTGGCGCCCCGGCCCCATGTGGACCGTCGCCTCGGGCGGGTGGTTCATGTCGTTGGGAACGATCGCGCGCCAGGCGACCTGCCCGGTAAAGACGGGCTTGGCGTCCCCTGAAATCGCGGCGCGCAGCACCGAATGCAGCCCGTCGGCGCCGATGACAAGATCCGCGCCGGTGCAGCTGTCGCCGTTCGACAGCCTTACCTGCGGCGCAATCCCGGGCTGGACCGCGCAAGCCTTTTGCAGCAGGCGGATCTGCACGCCATCGGTGCGGGCGCGTTCGGCCAGCAGATCGACCAGATCAGCGCGGTGGACAAAATGATATTCCTGATCCGATGGAAGCTGGGTCAGATCAAGCCGCAGCACCTCGCGCCCCGCCCGGTAATCGCGCAGCACCACGGCGCGCCCCCGGGTTGAACGCGCGACAAGCTCGGGGCCAAGCCCCAGCGCGTGGATCACGCGCATGCCGTTCGGGCTTATCTGGATGCCGGCGCCGACCTCGCGGATGGCGCCCGCCTGTTCCAGCACCTTCACCTCGGCGCCTCGCTGGCGCAGGGCGATGGCCGCCGCAAGCCCGCCGATCCCGCCGCCCACGACGACGACCTGCCTGCCTTTCACGGCCATGCCCTCTGGTTCCTTCCGACGTTTCTGCCGCTTCAACGCGCAACGCCGGAGCGATCAGCCCCGGCGTTGCGTATGCTCATCGTCCAGCGGCGAGGCTCAGTCGTCGCGATGCACCTTTTCGCGCCGCTCGTGACGTTCCTGCGCCTCAAGGCTCATGGTCGCGATGGGCCGCGCATCCAGCCGCTTAAGCGAAATCGGCTCGCCGGTCACTTCGCAATAACCGTATTCACCCTCGTCGATGCGGCGCAGCGCGCTGTCGATCTTGGCAACCAGCTTGCGCTGGCGGTCGCGGGTGCGCAATTCCAGCGCCCGGTCGGTTTCCTCGCTAGCACGGTCGGTGACATCGGGAATGTTACGGGTGGAATCCTGCAAAGCTTCGATCGTGTCGCGGCTTTCGGCGAGAATATCATTTTTCCAGGCAAGCAACTTGCGGCGGAAATATTCAAGCTGACGCTCGTTCATGAACGGCTCGGTGTCGGCCGGACTGTAATCGTCAGGAAGAAAGGTCTCGGGCTTCATTTCTGCTCCCTCTTGAAAGCCGCCCCCATTCATGGTTGATCCCTGAATGGGTCCAGCACCCCTTGCGAGGGTGGAATTAGCCCAAGAGGATTGGGTTGTCACTACACAATCGGCCCGGGTGCTGGCATATTCAGCGACCGTATCACGTCTGCCAAAATATTGCGCAGGCGCCCGACAAGCTTTTCTGAACGCATCGTTTTTTCCGGCGCTGGCCGCTCGGCGCGCCCCCGGCCCCGTTGGCGTGCAATGGGCCAGGGGAGCCGGTTTCGCGCTGCCGCGCCCGTCATGGCGCGGCAGCGGGGCGGCTGTGTCAGCCCGGGAACACCGCATCCAGAACCTTGTCCAGACGCGCGACCGTGCCATCCACGTCCGCAAGCTTGTCCAGCCCGAAAAGCCCCAGCCGGAAGGTCGAGAACCCCTCAGGCTCGTCGCATTGCAACGGCACCCCCGCCGCGATCTGCGTGCCCTCGGCGGCAAAGGCCTTGCCGGTCTTGACCTCGGGGCGGTCGGTGTAGCTGACGACCACGCCGGGCGCGCCGAACCCGTCGGCTGCGACCGACGCGATGCCCCGGGCGGCCAGCATCGCGCGCACCTTTTCGCCAAGCTGCCACTGCGCTGCCTTCGCATTCTCAAAGCCCATTTCGGCGGTTTCCGTCATGGCGTCGCGCAGCATGCGCAGCCCGTCGGTCGGCATGGTCGCGTGATAGGCATGCCCCCCCGATTCGTAGGTCGCCATGATGTCGCGCCATTTCTTCAGATCCATGGCGAAGCTGTCCGACGTCGTTTCGTCCAGCCGCGCCAGCGCGCGACCCGACAGCATCACCAGCCCGGCGCAGGGCGTCGCCGACCAGCCCTTCTGCGGCGCCGAGATCAGCACATCGACGCCGGTGGCGCGCATGTCCATCCAGACGCAGCCCGACGCGATGCAATCCAGGATCATCAGCGCGCCCACCTCATGCGCCGCCGCCGCCATCTGCGCGATATAATCGTCGGGCAGGATGATCCCCGCTGATGTTTCCACATGGGGCGCAAAGACGATCTGCGGCGATTCGCGGCGGATCGCGTCGCACACCTCGTCAATGGGCGCGGGCGCAAAGGGCGATGTGGGCGCGTTGGCGACCTGGCGCGCCTTCATCACGCTGACCTCGCCGCCAAAGCCGCCCGCATCAAGGATTTGCGACCAGCGGAACGAGAACCAGCCGTTGCGCACCACCAGCGCCTTGGCGCCCTGCCCGAACTGGCGCGCCACCGCTTCCATGCCGAAGGTGCCGCCCCCCGGCACGATCGCCACGCCGTCGGCGCCATAGACCTCGCGCAGCATGGCGGACAGATCGCGCATCACCCCCTGGAAGGCGACGGACATGTGGTTGAGCGATCGGTCGGTGAACACGACCGAGAATTCATCAAGCCCCTCGGGGTCTACGTCACGGATCGGCATGGCAAGCTCCTAGCATGTTTGTCACAAGGGCTAGCCCATCAGGCGCGGAAAGCAAACGCCTCCGAAAGCCGCTGTGGGACGGCGGGCGGGGCAATTGCCGCAGGCGAGCGCCGTCCCCATGCCCTGCCTACAAGGGGCCGGGCCGCCGCTCTTCGCTCAGCATCACGTTGGCCTCGACATTGCCCACCCCCGGCAGCGTCATGATCCGGCGCCGCAACACCCGTTCAAAATCTGGCAGATCCCGCGCCACCACGCGCAGCCGGTAATCGAACGCCCCCAGCACGTGGTCCACCACCTGCACCTCGGGGATCGCGCGCACCGCGCGTTCGAAATCTTCAAGGCTCACCCTGCCCTTCGTCGCCAGCTTGATCCCAAGGAACACCGTCACCCCGAAACCCAGCCGCTCCAGGTCCAGATCCAGCCGCGCCCCCCGGAACACCCCGGCCGCGCGCAGCCGCTGGATGCGGCGCCAGCAGGCCGGCTGCGACAACCCCAGCTTGCGCCCAAGCGCCCCGGCGCTTGCACTTGCATCCATCGCCAGCGCCCGCACCAACGCGCGGTCGATATCGTCCAGATCAAGGCTCACAGCGGCACCGTTTCGTCGGATTTCACCAGGCTGACATGCATCAGCGCCTCGATATCCGCGATATGGGGCAGCACCAGCAAACGCTCGCGGTAAAGCGCCTGATAATGGCCCAGATCCCGCGCGATCACCGCCAGCCGCAGATCCACCGTGCCCAGAAAGGTCTGAATCTCGGTCACCTCGGGCACCTCGCGCGCGCCGGCAAGGAATTCGTCGAAGGCGCGCGGTTCGGTCTTGTCCAGCGTCACACGCAGCATGACTTCGATGGAATAGCCCAGCACGCCCCAGTCGATCACCCCGCGCACGCCGCGCAGCACGCCGCCTTCGCGCAGCACCGCAAGCCGGCGCGCCAGCGTCGACGGCGTCACCCCGGCGCGCTCGGCCAGTTCTGCCATCGCCGCCTCGGGCTCGGCCTGGTACTGGCGCAAAATGCGCCTGTCGGTATCGTCCAGCATGAAACCACCACGAAATAGGAATACAGCGAATGATCTTTCAGCTTTCCGGCAAATTCGCAAGAAAAACGAAAGCAAAATAGCCGCAACCCCGCCTAGCTTGCAGCGCATAACAAAAGACCGTCACGGAAGGACGAAGACATGCGCGTTTACTATGACCGCGATTGCGACATCAACCTGATCAAGGACAAGAAGGTTGCCATCCTCGGCTACGGCAGCCAGGGCCACGCCCATGCGCTGAACCTGCGCGACAGCGGTGCCAAGAACGTCGTCGTCGCCCTGCGCGAAGGCTCGGCCTCGGCCAAGAAGGCCGAAGGCGAAGGCCTTGCCGTCATGGGCATCGCCGAAGCCGCCGCCTGGTGCGACGTGATCATGTTCACCATGCCCGACGAACTTCAGGCGGAAACCTACAAGAAATACGTGCGCGACAACCTCAAGCCCGGCTCGGCCATCGCCTTTGCCCACGGCCTGAACGTGCATTTCGGCCTGATCGAGGCGCCCGAAGGCATCGACGTCATCATGATGGCGCCCAAGGGCCCGGGCCACACCGTGCGCGGCGAATACGTCAAGGGCGGCGGCGTGCCCTGCCTCGTGGCCGTCAACCAGGACGCCACCGGCAAGGCGCTGGAAATCGGCCTGTCCTATTGCTCGGCCATCGGCGGCGGGCGTTCGGGGATCATCGAAACCAACTTCCGCGAGGAATGCGAAACCGACCTCTTCGGCGAACAGGCCGTGCTGTGCGGTGGTCTGGTCGAACTGATCCGCTGCGGGTTCGAAACCCTGGTCGAAGCCGGCTATGCGCCGGAAATGGCCTATTTCGAATGCCTGCACG
>CAXICP010000189.1:0-6515 GCA_964022595.1 uncultured Salipiger sp. | reverse complement strand
AGGTAACGAAATCCTTGATGCGATGGCCGGGCTTTGGTGCGTGAACATCGGCTACGGGCGCAAGGAACTGGCCGCCGCCGCCGCGCGCCAGATGGAAGAGCTGCCCTATTACAACACTTTCTTCCAGACCACGCATGTGCCGGCGATCCAGCTTTCGGCGCGGCTGGCCGAACTGGCGCCGGGCGATCTGAACCACGTGTTCTATGCCTCGTCCGGGTCCGAGGCGAACGACACCAACATCCGCCTCGTGCGCACCTACTGGGCCGAAAAGGGCCAGCCGGACCGGTCGGTGATCATTTCGCGCTGGAATGGCTATCACGGCTCGTCGCTTGGTTCCATGTCGCTGGGCGGCATGAAGGGCATGCACGCTCAGGGCGGCGTCGTGCCCGGCATCCACCACATCGACCAACCCAACTGGTGGGCCGAAGGCGGCGACATGTCCCCCGAGGAATTCGGCCTTGAACGCGCCCGCCAGCTTGAACAGGCGATCGAGGACATCGGCCCCGAAAAGGTCGGCGCCTTCATCGCGGAACCGATCCAGGGCGCGGGCGGCGTCATCATCCCGCCCAGCACCTACTGGCCGGAAATCCAGCGCATCGTGAAGAAATACGGCATCCTGCTGATCGCGGACGAGGTGATCTGCGGCTTCGGGCGCACCGGCAACTGGTTCGGCAGCCAGACGCTGGACATCACGCCCGACATCATGACCATCGCCAAGGGCCTGTCGTCGGGCTACCAGCCCATCGGTGGCTCGCTGTTGTCGGACGAGGTGGCAAGCGTGATCTCGGGCACCGAATTCAACCACGGCTACACCTATTCCGGGCATCCCGTGGCCTGCGCCGTGGCGCTGGAAAACCTGCGCATCCTGGACGAAGAAGGCATCGTCACCCGCGTCGCGCAGGAAACCGGCCCCTACCTGAAGGCAAAGTGGGAATCGCTTGCGGATCACCCGCTGGTGGGCGAGGCGCGGATCGAAGGCTTCATGGGCTCCATCGCGCTGACGCCGGACAAATCCGCCCGCGCGGCCTTTGCCGCCGATGCGGGCACGGTGGGGTACATCTGCCGCGAGCGGTGCTTTGCCAACAACCTTGTGATGCGCCACGTGGGCGACCGGATGATCATTTCGCCGCCGCTGATCCTGTCGAAGGAAGAGATCGACACGCTGGTCGATCGCGCAAGCCGCGCGCTGGATGAATGCCTGGCGCAGCTCAAGGCCGAAGGCCTGATGACCGCCGCGCGCGGCTGACGGCTGGCGGGGCGCCCGTGCAAGGGCGCCCCTGCCGCTTAGCTGACCTTTTGCGGCGCGCCGGTCGCCATGTTGGTGCCGATGAAGGGCTTGTGCGACCCTTTCCAGGCGCCAAATCCGCCTTCCATATGGGCGATGCGGGCCATGCCGGCGTCAATGGACGCGCGCGCCACCTTTTCCGACCGCGCGCCCGAGCCGCAGTGGAACACGATCCGCTTGTCGCTTTGCCCCGGCAGCTTTGTCGCATCGAAGAAGGCCATCGGCATCAGCAGCGCCCCCTCGACATGTTCGAACATGTATTCCTGCGGCGTGCGCACGTCGATCAGCACGATCTCGTCGCGGGAAAAGGCCTCGGCGACCTCGTCGGATGTCCAGGTTTCCAGGATGCTGTCGCCCACCTGTTCGGTTTTCATCTTGCGTCTCCTTGGATCGGGTTTCATTCGGGTAATGATATGTGTCGCCTGTCCGCCCGGGAAACCCCCCGGCGTCACCAGGTCGCGCATCGAACGCTGAACCCCGGGGCAGGGCGCGGGAAAATGCCGACACGCACCGGCGCCAAGGCATTTTCCGGATGCGGATCGCGCCGACATCCGCTTTCCTTGGCGCGGACCGCCCGGGCGGGCGCAGGGACAAAAATGAGGGCAGGATGATAAATTTCATCGCAATCGAAGCCTGGATCGAATTCGCGGTCCGCTGGCTGCACGTCATCACGGGCATCGCGTGGATCGGATCGTCCTTTTACTTCATCGCGCTTGACCTTGGGTTGCATCGCGACCGCAACCTGGAATCGGGCGCGGATGGCGAGGAATGGCAGGTGCATGGGGGCGGGTTCTACCACGTGCAGAAATATCTTGTGGCGCCGGACCGGATGCCGGGCGATCTGGTCTGGTTCAAATGGGAAAGCTACGCCACCTGGCTGTCGGGATTCGCGATGCTGGTGCTGGTCTATTACCTTGGCGCCGAATTCTACCTTGTCGATCCGGCGGTGCTGGACATCCCGATCTGGGGCGCGATCGTCATTTCGCTGCTGTCGCTCGGCATCGGCTGGCTGGTCTATGACGCCCTGTGCAAGTCGAAGTTCGGCGAGGACAACACGAGGCTGATGCTGTTTCTCTTCGTGGTGCTGGTCGCGATGGCCTGGGGCTATACGCAGGTCTTTTCCGGGCGGGCGGCGCTGCTGCATCTGGGCGCCTTCACCGCAAGCATCATGACGGCGAACGTGTTCTTCATCATCATGCCGAACCAGCGCATCGTGGTGGCCGACCTGAAGGCGGGGCGCAAGCCCGATCCGAAATACGGCAAGATCGCCAAGCAGCGCAGCACGCACAACAATTACCTGACGCTGCCGGTGCTGTTCCTGATGCTGTCCAACCACTATCCGCTGGCTTTCGCGTCAGATTACAACTGGATCATCGCCAGCCTGGTGTTCCTGATGGGGGTCAGCATCCGGCATTATTTCAACTCGGTTCATGCGCGGAAGGGAAACCCCCACTGGACCTGGCTGGCCACCGCGTTGATCTTTCTGGCGATCATGTGGCTGTCGACGGCGAATCTGCCCGGAACGGCGGACCCCGACGCGGCGGCCACGGGGCCTTCGGCGAAATACGCGCAGGCCGCCGGGTTCGACGACGTGCAACAGATCGTCATGGGGCGCTGTTCCATGTGTCACAGCGCCGAACCGGGCTGGGACGGGCTGGCTTGGGCGCCCAAGGGGGTGCACCTGGACAGCCCCGGCGCCATCGCGCGCAACGCGCGGGCGATCTACCTGCAGGCGGGGCTAAGCCGGGCGATGCCGCCGGCGAACCTGTCCTTCATGAACGAGGCCGAGCGCATGGCCATCCGCCGCTGGTTCGAAGCGGCCGAAAAGGGCTGACGTTCAGCCCTTGAACACAGCCGAGACGGGGCGGAACCAGGTCCGGGCAAAGCTTTCGCCGTAAAGCGAGACGATGGTTTCATAGGCGATACGGGTGACGGGCATGGGGTGTTCCTTTGGTTGCGCTGCGCGGCGCGAAAGAATGATGCCGCAAGGATCGCACAAGGTTAATATTATTTCCCTAACGGGCGATGCACCCCTTTGGTTCCCTGCCGGCGCGGGGCGAAATTGCGGACCGCTTGTCTGCGCGTCCCCCGTTTCAGAATCGCGCGCGCCCTGCTAGGTCTTGTGGGATGAATACCCATGCCCCCAATATCGACACCCAGGCCCGGCCCGTGATCCGCCAGCTGGACGATGCCGCCGTCAACCGCATCGCGGCGGGCGAGGTCGTCGAACGCCCTGCGTCCGCGGTCAAGGAACTGGTGGAAAATGCCATCGATTCCGGGGCGCGGCGCGTCACCATCGAAATCGCGGATGGCGGCAAGACGATGATCCGGGTGACCGACGACGGCTGCGGCATGTCAGGGGCCGAACTGCCGCTGGCGCTGCGCCGCCATGCCACGTCGAAGATCGACGGTAGCGACCTGCTGAACATCCACAGCTTCGGCTTCCGGGGCGAGGCGTTGCCTTCGCTCGGGGCGGTCGGGCGGCTGACGATCCAGAGCAGGGCATCGGGGTTCGATGCGGCCGAAGTCTCGGTTTCGGGGGGCGCTGCCGGCGATGTCAGGCCCTGCGCGCTGAACGGCGGCACGGTGGTGACGCTGCGCGATCTGTTCTTCGCCACGCCTGCGCGGCTGAAGTTCCTGCGCAGCGACCGGGCCGAAATGCAGGCGATTTCCGACGTCATCAAGCGGCTGGCCATGGCCGAGCCGTCGGTCGGGTTCACCCTGCGCGACGTGTCCGAAGGCAAGGACCGCACCACCTTTCGCGCCGATCCCTGTTCGGGCGATCTGTTCGATGCGCTTCGGGCCCGCCTTGCGCAGGTGATGGGGGCGGAATTCACCGACAACGCGTTAAGCATCGATGCCGAACGCGACGGTTTCCGCCTGACCGGGCTTGCGGCGCTGCCGACCTATTCGCGCGGCTCTTCGGTGGCGCAGCACCTGTTCGTCAACGGGCGTCCGGTGCAGGACAAGCTGCTGGTGGGGGCGCTGCGCGGCGCCTATGCCGATTTCCTCAGCCGTGAGCGGCACCCGGCGGTGGCCCTGTTTGTCGATTGCGACCCGCATCTTGTGGACGTCAACGTCCACCCCGCCAAATCCGAGGTGCGCTTTCGCGAACCGGGCGTGGTGCGCGGGCTGATCGTGTCGGGCTTGCGCCACGCGCTGGCCGAGGCGGGGCACCGCGCATCCAGCACCGTGGCAGGCGCGACGCTGGGCGCGATGCGCCCCGAGCCGACGGCGCCGCGCGTCTACCAGATGGACCGCCCCAGCCAGGGCGCCCTGGGCGCCGCGTTCCGCGCGCAGGCCCCCGCCGCACCGGCAGCGGCGCCGGCGCCCGCCGGATTTGCCGAACTGTCGCAGGATTATTCGGGCCGCATCGAAGAAGCGCCCACCACCATTGATGCCCCATCGGAAACGCTGCCACTGGGGGCCGCGCGCGGGCAGGTGCATGAAAACTACATCATCGCCCAGACCGCCGATGGCATCGTGATCGTGGACCAGCACGCGGCGCATGAACGGCTTGTCTACGAAAAGCTCAAGCGCCAGATGGCGGATCGTGGCGTGCCCGCGCAGGCGCTGCTGATCCCGGATATCGTGGAATTCTCGCCCGATGACCTGGCGCGGCTGATGTCCGTGGCCGACGATCTGGCGCGCATGGGGCTGACGCTGGAACCCTTTGGCGGCAACGCGGTCTGCGTGCGCGAAACCCCCGCCATCCTGGGCGAGGTCAACAGCAAGGCGCTGCTGGGCGACATCCTGGACGAGCTGTCGGATTTTGGCCAAAGCCAGCTGGTGCAGGAAAAGATCGAGGCGATCCTGTCGCGCGTCGCCTGTCACGGTTCGATCCGCTCGGGCCGCCGGATGCGCGGCGAGGAAATGAACGCCCTGCTGCGCGAAATGGAAGCGACGCCCCATTCCGGCCAGTGCAACCATGGCCGCCCCACCTATGTAGAGCTCAAGCTTTCCGATATCGAGAGGCTGTTCGGGCGCACATGACCGACCCCCTGCCGTTCGCGTTGGACGATCCGCGCCTGCTGGTGGCGGGCGTGCTTGCCATCATCCTTCTGGCCATGGTGCTGTCGATCCGCGCCGCCAACCGCGCGGCGCGCCTGTCCGGCCCGCTCATGCAGCTGGCCCGGCGGGTCGAGGCGCTGGGTGAAGGGCAGGAACGGCTTGCGGGCGGCTTGCACCACGTCACCGAGGCGCAGATGCAAAGCCAGGGCGCCATGCTGGAACTGATGGAACGCCGCCTTGCCGACGTGCAGGGCAAGGTCAGCGAAAGCCTGCATGGCAGCGCCCGGCGCACCGCGCATTCGCTGGGCGAATTGCAGGAACGGCTCAAGGTGATCGACAAGGCGCAGGACAGGATCACCCGCCTGTCGGGCGACGTGCTGTCGCTTCAGGATATCCTGTCGAACAAGCAGACGCGCGGCGCCTTCGGGGAAATCCAGCTGAATGACATCGTCGGCAAGGCGCTGCCCCCCGATGCCTACACGCTTCAGGCGACGCTGGGGAACGGGCGGCGCGCCGATTGCCTGATCCACATGCCCGAGCCGCCGGGGCCGATCGTCATCGACGCGAAATTCCCGCTGGAAGCCTACGAGGCATTGATGCGCGCCGAGATGGGCGAACAGAAGACGCGCGCGGCCCAGGCCTTTCGCCTGTCGGTGCGCAAGCATCTGCGCGACATCGCGGGGCGCTATATCGTCGAAGGCGAAACCTCGGATTCGGCGCTGATGTTCCTGCCCTCCGAAGCGGTCTATGCCGAGCTGCACGCCAACCACCCCGAAGTGGTGCGCGAAGGCTTTGCCCTGCGCGTGTGGATCGTGTCGCCGACCACCTGCATGGCGGTGCTCAACACCATGCGCGCGGTGCTCAAGGACGCGCGGATGCGCGAACAGGCCGGCGCGATCCGGCGCGAGCTTTCGCTTCTGCACGGCGATGTGGACCGTCTTGCGGCGCGGGTCGAAAATCTGGACCGGCATTTCGGTCAGGCCGCCAAGGACGTGGCCGAAATTCGGCTCAGCGCCGAAAAAGCCGGGCGGCGGGCGCAAAGGCTGGACAACTTCGATTTCGAAGACCTCGCGCCCGAACGGGATGTGATGCCGATGCAGGGAAAACCCTGATCGGCCCATTTGCGCAGGATCAAGGACGCGGGGCGCTCTGCCGGTCAGTCTGTAACCGCGAACAGCGCAAGGCAGAGGACAACCCGCCATGGAAGAAATCAGTGTCA
>CAXICP010000188.1:0-6568 GCA_964022595.1 uncultured Salipiger sp. | reverse complement strand
CGATCAGCAGCAGCGCGGTGATCTTGCCCTTGCCCTTGGCGACCTCAAGATGACCCATCCGCGCGTCCAGATCCTTGGACACGGCCGAGTCGATCGACCGGATGTACCAGCTGAACGCGAATTCCAGCACGTCCACGCGCAGGCCCGCGATCTCGATCGCATCGTCATGGGCCGGAAGGGGCGCGTCGGTCATTCGGATACACCTTTCGATGCCGCCAGGGCGGGGCGCGCCGGCGGGCGCGTCACGGGGGAAAATTCGGGGTGGCCGCGCACCGGGCCGGAGGCCTGGCACGGGGCCGATGACAAAAGCGTAACAAGGTGGTTGTGTTTTACAACTATTTTGGCGCGCCAAGGCCGGATTCCCCCGATCAGGGCGTCATTCTGCCCGGATCCGCGCCAAAACAGGCGGCGCCCCGGCGCGCGAAGGCGCCAAGGGCGTTTCGCAGGGGCGGGTCAGCCGCCGGGAATCGCCGCGACAAGCGAGCGCGTGTAATCGTGTTCCGGCGCGCGGAAGATCCGCGACGGCGGGCCGGCTTCGACCACCTTGCCGCGATGCATCACCAGGATGTCGTCGCAGATCTGGCTGGCGACGCGCAGATCATGGGTGATGAACACCATGGCAAGCTGGCGTTCGCGCCGGATCCGGTCGAGCAGTTCCAGCACCTGCGCCTGGATCGACACGTCCAGCGCCGACACGGCCTCGTCCGCCACGATCACCTCGGGGTCGAACATCAGCGCGCGGGCGATCCCGACCCGCTGGCGCTGCCCGCCGGAAAATTCATGCGGAAAGCGATCGAAGGCCGAGGCATCCAGCCCGACAAGGTCCAGCGTCGCCTCGGCGCGCGCGCGGGCGGCCTTGCGGGTCATCAGCCGATGCGCCGTCGGCCCCACGGTCAGCGCCTGCCCGATGGTGAAGCGCGGGTTGAGCGAGGCATAGGGGTCCTGAAAGATCATCTGGATGCGGGGGCGCAGGGGGCGGAACGCCTCTTCGTCCATGGCAAGGATGTTTTCGCCCTGAAACCGGATCTCTCCGCCATCGGCCGCGATCAGCTTCATCAGCACCTTGCCCAGTGACGACTTGCCCGACCCGGATTCCCCCACGACTCCCAGCGTTTCGCCTTTGCGCAGGGTGAAGGACACATCGTCGACCGCGTGCACCTCGCGCATCTTGCCAAGGAACCCGCTGCGGGTGCGATAGGTCTTTTGCAGGTTCGTCACCCGCATCACCTCGGGCGGCTGCACGGCGCGGGCGCGATCCTGTTCGCGCAGGGTCGGCACCGCGGCGATCAGCTTTTTCGTGTAAGGGTGCGCCGGGTCGGTCAGCACCTGCTGCGCCGGACCCTGTTCGACGATGTCGCCCTTTTCCATGACGATCACGCGGTCGGCCACCTCGGCCACGACGCCGAAATCATGGGTGATGAACATGACCGACATGCCCTTGGCGCGCTGCACCTTGCGGATCAGCTCAAGGATCTGGGCCTGCGTGGTCACGTCCAGCGCCGTGGTCGGCTCGTCCGCGATCAGGATGTCGGGGTTCAGCGCCATGGCCATGGCGATCATCACCCGCTGGCGTTGCCCGCCCGACAGGCGGAACGGGTACTGGTGCTGGATCAGTTCGGGGTCGGGCAGGCCGACCTCGTCCAGCATCCGGATGACGCGGGCGGGGCGGCTGTCGGGCGTGCCCTCGTCGTGGTAATCCAGCACTTCGCGGATCTGCGCGCCGATGGTCATCAGCGGGTTCAGCGCCGACAGCGGGTCCTGAAAGATGATCGACACCGCGCGCCCGCGCATCCGGCGCATCTCGGCCTCGGTCTGTTTCAGAAGATCCTTGCCCCTGAAGTCGATGCTGCCGCCGCGCACCGTCATCACCGGGGGCAAAAGCCCCATCACGGCGCTTGCGGTGACGGATTTGCCCGAGCCGGATTCGCCGATGATGCACAGGATTTCCCCGCCCATCAGTTCAAAGCTGACATCCCGGATGGCGTGGGTGCGGTCGTGATCACCCGGAAGCGCAACCGTCAGGTCGCGCACCGAAAGCACGGGGGCTTCGGTCTGCGTGTCGTACATAAGCTTTCCTGTCGTTTGTCATTATTATATGGGCAAACCCTGACAGAAGGCGGCCCCTGCGCCAAATCCTGATTGGATGCGAAGGGGGCGCACCGCTTAGGTTTGCCGATTTGACAGGCGCTTGACCCGGCAAGGCGCGCTTGCGGCAGCGCAGCTGGATGTCGTGGATGGCCGGGCAGGGGCGGCGTCAGGGGTCGAAGCGGTACCTGTGCAGGCCGCCGCCTTCGTCCCGCAGCCAGTTCCGCGCCGGGCGCCAGTCGCCGTAAAGCCGTTCGACGACGGCCCAGAACGCCGGGGAATGGTTCATTTCGGCAAGATGGGCCACCTCGTGGGCGGCGACGTAATCCAGCACATGCGGCGGCGCCATGACCAGGCGCCAGGAATACATCAACCCGCCGTCATGGGTGCACGAGCCCCAACGCGAGCGCGTGTCGCGCAGGGTCAGCCGCGCGTAGGGCCGGCCAAGCGCGGCGGCATGGCGGTCGGACGCTTCGGCAAGGCGTTCCCGCGCCAGCGTGCGCAGCCATCCCTGCAGGCGCGGCGCGATGCGATCCGGCGTGCCGGGCACCTTGATGGTGTCGCCCTGAATGCGGACGCTGCGCCCGTTGCCCTGCGCGATGACCATTTCGGCGCCCTCGACCGGGATCACCGCGCCAGGCGCGATTCGCACGTCTTCGCCCCGCGCCGCAAGATGCCCCCTCAGCCAAGATTCCTTGTCATGAAGAAAGCCGATCGCCTCGCGTTCGGGCACGCGGCGCGGCATGGTCAACGTCACCTTGCCGTCGATCTGGCTTAGCCGCAGCGACAGGCGGCGCGCCTGCGCGGACCGGCGCAGCGTCACGGCGATCGGAGGGTCGCCCGACAGCATGATCTTTCCCATGGTTCCGCCCCGCCTTGCCCGCTGCCATGCGCTTTGCCATATCGGCTTTGACACCGGCCCCGTGATATGGCAGAGGGCGCAGATTGTCGACATGACTGGCCGAGATATGGCCGCAGAGGAAGGGGATCACCCATGCCCAAGGAAGAATGGGGCACGAAGCGCGTCTGCCCGACCACCGGCAAGCGTTTCTATGACCTGAACAAGAATCCGATCGTCAGCCCCTACACGGGCGAAACGCTTCAGCTGGACACCGGCAAGCGCGCCATGCTGGTCGCCGATGCCGCCGATGGCGCCAAGCGCAAGGCCGCCACCGAGGATTCCGAGGAATCGGATCTGCTCGAAGATGATGTCGAGGTCGATCTCGACGATGACGACGTGCTCGACGACGACGATGATGACGACAACGTCTCGCTGGATGACATCACCGATGTCGCGGGCGAAGACGAGGACTGATCCTCGGGATTTTCTTCCGCGGGCGGCGGTTTTTCCTCTTGAACCCGCCCGCGGCATTGCGTAGATCACGCCGCACGACGCCGGAGACGGCATCGGAACGGGGCCTTAGCTCAGCTGGGAGAGCGCCTGCATGGCATGCAGGAGGTCAGGGGTTCGATCCCCCTAGGCTCCACCAAACTTCCTTGAAAAGCATCCGATAGGTCTGGCTTTATTGTCAGGGGATCTGTCTCTGCCGCGCAGACGGGTGCTGTTTCCCCTGCGAAAATCCATGCCGCCTCGATCCGCGCCTTTCGACGCGTAGATCGCTTTTCGGCCCCCCCTCCTGTCAAATCCGAGGATGGCCACGAGCGACCATTTCTTCGTGGCGGGCGGCCCCGGAGCGTGCAGGGCCAACCTCATCACCGAGCCTACCCGCCGCAGCTTCCGAACAATCCCCGGACCCGGCCGCGCGATCATGATGCAGAGCGGCGGAGACGCCCTCCTCTGGGTGGATCGCACGGGCTATGCCGGGGCGCGACCTGCGCGCGCACAGCGCCGCACAGGCTCGCTCAAGCATGATCTTCCTCAGCATTCCCGACATTCTGGGCTATCTGGCACTCTGTCGGGGGAGGGGGCGGAGCCCATGTGGCGCGCAGGTGGCAACTGAACGCCCCGCGATGCGCACGGATCCGGAATTGGATATTTCGGACCCGGGGAGCAGGCAGAAGCGCAAGGGCCGAGGTGCTGGCAACGAGCCGACTCCTGCGTGTGCGATAGATGTCAGACAATGGGGGGAGTGCCCTACGAACGCCGCGCGGCCCGTGTGGGTGCCAGAGCGCGCTGGCCTTTCCTGCATCAAGGAAAGTACCGCCTAAGCCACATGCCACACACCAAGACGCAATCTGTCGCGTCTAGGCGTCTTCGGTTTGGAGGGCAGCTTTAGTGGTTACGACCACCTAACGCCAAATTCCCCTATGCTTTCAGGGGTAAATGGCGGACCGAGGAGGATTCGAACCCCCGACCCCTTGATTCGTAGTCAAGTACTCTATCCAGCTGAGCTATCGGTCCGTGAGGGCGGGGTTTAACGGTGGGCACGGGGATCCGCAAGGGGGTTTTTCAGGAAATTTGCATGACGTTAAGGTCACTTGAAACGGGGCTAGCCCATGTCGCCCATCGGCAGGCGGATCTCGAAGCACGAGCCTTGCTCGTCGGTGCGCGCAAGGCGCAGGGTGCCGCCATGGTTGCGCACCAGCTCGGCCACGATGGCAAGGCCAAGGCCGGCGCCGCCCTTGCGCGCGCCCCCCTGGAAGGGCTTGAACAGGTGCTCGCGGGCCTTTGGGGGCAGGCCGGGGCCGGTGTCGGTGACCTCGATCACCCAGGCTTCGTCTTCCTCGCGGGCGGCGACGTTGATCTCGCCCGACTGCCCGGACCCCAGAATCGCCTGGCGCGCGTTGCGCACGAGGTTGCCGATCACGCGGTACAGCTGTTCGGGATCGCCCCGGATCTGAAGCGAGGCGGGGATGTCCTCGGACAGGCTCAGGTCGTGTTCGCCGATGGCGAGGCGTTCGGCTTCGATCACCTCGGCGACCAGTTCGGCAAGGTTGAACTGGGTCAGCACGGGGGCGGGTTCCTCGGCCTTGCCGAAGGCCAGGGTGGTTTCGCAAAGCGACACGGCGCGGGTGATCGAACCGACCAGCTTGGGCGCCAGCCGCTTGACCGCCGGGTCTTCGGAGGTTTCGATGCGGTCGGTAAAAAGCTGCGCCGAGGTCAGGATGTTGCGCAGATCGTGGCTGACCCGCGCCACGGCGCCGCCCAGCTGCGCCAGCCGTTCCTTTTGGCGCAGCGACGCTGACAGCTGGGTTTCCAGCGATTTCAGCGCCTCTTCGGCTTCGCGCAATTCGCGCACGCGGGCGCGGGGCTTGATGATGCGGCGGGCGTCCTCGGGGGCCTCGGCGTAGCGCTGCATCTGCGCGACCACCCCCTTGATCGGTTTCACCAGCAGGCGGCGCACCGCGAGGAACAGCAGGAAGGCGGTGATGACCGAGATCACCGCCGACAGGATCAGGATGCGCAGCCCGTATTCGATCATCGCATGACGCAGCGGGGCGCTTTGCATGGTGACCTCGATCAGATCGCCGGCCTGTCGCGAGGGGTAGCCCAGCACGCGGATCAGCCGCGGTTCGGCGTCCACCAGCCGCACCATGGCGTCGCGCATCAGGATCAGCGAACTGGCGTCGCGCAGATCGTAGGTGGCGGCCACGGGGCCGGGAATCGGGGATGACAGGATCAGCTCGCGCGTGGAATTGCGTTGCAGCGCGACGTTGTAAACCTCGGCGTTGGCAAGCAGCTCGGCTTCGATGTCGGGGTCGATCATGTCGACCGACAGCAGAGCAAGCGAGGCGATCTGCGCACGCTCCAGCCGGTCCGTGAGGTAATCCTCACGGAATCGGGCCATTGAGGGCAGAAAGATCAGCACCTCGGCCAGCATCACGAACACCGCCGTGAGAATCAGGAAGCGCCCGGAGAGCGAATTGAGCATATGGGTCCTGCTGTCCCCTAGGGCAGCCAGCGCTGCACCAGTCCTGTAACTTTTTTCACTGTTTCGTTTTCAAACAGACGAGAGGTGAAATAGGTTCCCGCAAGGCGTTTGTTAAGCTCTGCAACGGTCGGATACGGCGGAACGGCGCCGGCGATGGCGCCGATCTTCAGCCCGGCGGACATGGCAAGCGCCCAGGTGGCGATCAGCTCGCCCGCCTGCGGGCCGGCGATGGACACGCCAACGGGGCGCCCCCGAACCGCCATCAGCTTGAGCAGGCCCTGCGTGTCGCGCTGCGCGATGGCGCGGTCGTTGTGGCCCCAGGGCAGGCGGTGGATTTCAAGCCGGGCGCCATGTTTCACACGGGCTTCGGCCTCGGTCAGGCCGACCTGCGCCAGTTCCGGGGCGGTGTAGGTGGCGCGGGGAACGATCTGTGGGCGCACCCTTGCGGGCAGGGCGAACAGGGCGCGGCGCACCACAAGCCCCGCGTGATAGCCGGCCTCGTGGGTGAAGGCGCCGCCGGCGGCATCGCCGATGGCATGGACGCGACGATTTGTCGTCCGCAAGCTTGCGTCGACGCGAATGCCCCGGGGGCCGGTTTCGATGCCGGCGGCGTCAAGCCCCAGCACGCCGGTTTCGGCGCGCCGCCCGAC
>CAXICP010000187.1:0-6568 GCA_964022595.1 uncultured Salipiger sp. | reverse complement strand
AAGGCTGGCCACGACGACGATGCGCCCGCGCGAGGCATCGATGCGGTCGAACAGCATCCCGCACAGCACAAAATGGCCGTAGTGGTTGGTGCCCAGCTGGCTTTCGAACCCGTCGGGCGTGAGCTTGCGGGTCGGCACCTGGGCGATGGCGGCGTTGCAGATCAGCGCGTCGATGCGCGGCACGGTTGCCAGCACCTCGTGGGCCGCCGCGCGGACCGAGGCAAAGTCGGCCAGATCCATGCGCACGAAGCTGACATCGGCGCCTGGGCCGAATTCCTCGCGCAGGCTTTGCACGGCGGCCGTGGATTTGTCGGCGCTGCGGTTCAGCATGACCACCTTGGCGCCCTTGCCAAGCAGGATGCGCGCCGCCTGAAACCCCGCCCCGGCATTGGCGCCGGTGATGACATAGGTCTTGCCGGAAAGGTCGCCAAGCTGATCGGGGGTCCAGCCCCCGGGCCCGAATTGCGTGTCGCTCATGTCTTTCGATCCTTGTCTGGGGCGCGTGGTTCGCACGGCAGCGCTTGCGTTTGTAAACTTTCGTGTTTACATATGGCAAAGCAGCGTACGATGTAAACCCATCAGTTTACAAAAGCGCGACCCGGCGGGACGGAATCGATGAAACTGACTGAAAAGAAACGCAAAGATATTCTGGATGCCGCGATGCAGGAATTTCGCGAACAAGGCTTTCCCGCCGCGCGGGTGAACCGCATCGCCGAGCTGGCCGAGGTATCCAAGCGCACGCTCTACAAGCATTTCGAAAGCAAGGAGGTGCTGTTCGCCGCCATCACCGACATTCTTCTGGAACAGATCGCCGCCAGCCCCCGGCTGCGGTATCGCCCGGATGCGCCCCTGCGCGATGGCGACCCCGGCTTTGCCGCCGGTCAGCTGCTGTCGATGGTCAAGCATTTTCTGGTCTGGCCGCAGTTCCTGATGGGCGCAAAGGCGGATGTGGACGCGGATGCGGTCATCGCCGACTGCGTCGACATGTTCCTGGCCCATTACCGCCCGGCCGGGTGACAGCGCACGCCCCCTATGGCTTGGCACGCCGCATTTCGGGGTCCGCCATCGGGAAACAGACGGAAAATTTCAGCTTCGGGTGGCCTGCCGCCAAAGAGTAGGACACAACCAACGCAGGCCCCCGGTTCACCGGGGCCCGATAAGGGGGTTCAATCGTGATCAAAATTCTTCACACCGCCGACGTCCACCTGGACTCGCCCCTCCGATCGCTTGCGCTGCGAAGCTCTGCGCTGCGCGATACCATTGCGGCGGCCTCGCGCACGGCCTTCAGCGGGCTTGTGGACCTTGCGATTTCCGAAGAGGTCAGCGCGATCCTGATTGCGGGCGATCTTTTCGACGGGAAAGAGCGCAGCGCCAGGACCGGCGCCTTCCTGCTGGCCGAGCTGGACCGCCTTGGCGATGCGGGCATCAAGGTGTTCTACATCAAGGGCAACCACGACGCCGAGAACCCCGTCACCGGCACGCTTGACCTGCCCTCGCATGTGCATGTGTTCGACGCGCGCGGCGGCAAGTGCCAGCTGAGCGATGGCATCTGGATTCACGGCGTCAGCTTCACGGACCGGCACGCCCCGGACAGCCTTCTGCCCCGCTTCAAGGCGCCGGAACCGGGGGCGGTGAACATCGCGATGCTGCACAGCTCGCTTGCCGGCGCGGCGGGCCATGACGTTTATGCGCCGTGCAGCGTGGCGGACCTGGCGGGCATGGGCTTTGACTACTGGGCGCTTGGGCATATCCACAAGCGGCAGGTGCACGCAAGTTCGCCCTGGGTGGTCATGCCCGGCATTCCGCAGGGCCGCGACATCGGCGAATCCGGCCCCAAATCCGCAACCATGCTGACCATTGATCAGGGCCGCATCGACGTGTCCGAACGGCGCAGCTCGGTGGTGGAATTTGCCCATACCGAGCTGGACATCACGCAAACGGACAGCGACGAGGCGCTGCGCGCGCTGCTGAAATCCCACCTTGCCGAAATGCGCGGCGCGATCCTTGCGCCCGTCGGCGTGATCCGCCTGACCCTGACGGGTCGCCCGGCCCGCCATTGGCAGATCCTGAGGGATCGCGATGTCTGGGTCGAACAGGCGGGCGAACTGGCCCAGGGCGCCGGCGATCTGTGGATCGACAAGCTTGTGTTTGCCGTGGCGCCCCCGCAAGCGGGCGAAGGCGCAAGCGGCGCCGCCGACGAGCTGGCGGAAACCATGGCCGCGATCCGCGCGGAACCGGGTTTCGCGGCCCTTGCCCGCGACGAAATCGACACCGTGCTGCAGGATCTGCCGGCCGCCCTGCGCGACAGGCTGATGGCGGATGAAGCCGGGCAGGACGCCTTGATCGACCGGCTGACCCGGGCCGGCGCCGACCTTGTCCTTGCGCAGATGAAGGGGGCCGAAAGCTGATGCGGATCCAACGCCTGTCCCTTGACCGTTTCGGCCATTTCACCGACCGGCACTTCGATTTCGGCACGGCCCGAGAGGGGCGCGATTTCCACATCATCTACGGCGCCAACGAGGCGGGCAAGACCACCACGATGGAAGCCGTCCTGCGGCTGTTCTACGGCTTTCCACTGCGCGAAAGCTATGCGTTCAAGCATCCGCGCAACAATCTGCAGGTCTCTGCCACGCTGGAAATCGACGGCGCGCCGCGCGATTTCACGCGCCTGCCAAAGCGCAGCGGCTCGCTTGTGGACAAGGCGGGCACCGCCCTGCCCGAGACCGCGCTGTCCGCCCATCTTGCCGGGCTGTCCGAAGCCGATTACCGCCGCCTTCTGTGCCTTGACGACGAGACGATCGAACGCGGCGGCGAAGAGATCGCGAATGCCGAAGGCGATATCGGCCGGCTGCTGTTTTCCGCCGCCGCCGGCGTTGCCGACCTGAGCGCGGTTCTGGATGGCGTTCGCGAACGGGCCGATGCGCTTTGGAAGAAACGCGGGCGCACGACGCGTCTGGCCGAACTGAAACGCGCCTTGGCCGAGGTCGAAAAAGACATCAAGGATCGCGACGTGACCGCCAGCGCGTGGAAGGCGCTCAAGCGCGACCTGGGCAAGGCGCAGCAGGGCGAACAGGACGCCCGCAGGGCCCGCGATGCCCTGAACGCCGCCCGCGCGCGAACCGAGGCGCAGCGCCGCGCCCTGCCCGTGATCGCGGAAATCTCCGAACTGGAACAGGCGATCGCGCCCTGGTCGGCCTATCCCGACCGCCTTGATTTCAACCCCGAGCGCCTGATCGAACTGCGCAGCGATCGCGGCCTTGCCACGCAGACCATCGCGCGCCTGGCCGACGACATCGCGGCCCTGCAAGCCGAACGCGCAGGCCTTGCGTTGGACCCCGGGCTTCTTGATCTGTCCACCGCGCTGGACGCACTTGAAGACCTCGCCGCGCGGGATCGCACCGCGCAGCTTGACCTTGGCAGGCGCAGGGACGAACTGCAGGGGGCCGAAGCCTTGATGCAGCAGGCAGCAAGGGATCTTGGTGCCTTGCCAGAGGTCGACCCGCAAACGCTGGTTCTGTCGGGCGCCGATATCGCTGCCCTTGAAGGCGCCCGTGAAACCCTGCGCGATGCCGCCGCGCGCGAAACGGGCGAAGCGGGCGAGGTTGGTGATCTGCAAGACCGTGTCGCCGCCGCGTCCGAGGCGCTGCAGGATCACGCGCCCGCCGCCGGGGACGCGCCGCGCATTGATGACATCCTTCTGCGGTTTGATGCGGACAGCCTCGCCCCCGCCCATGCCGCCGCGTTGCAAGCCATTGATGCCGCACGCATCAAGGCCGCCCGAGCGCTGTCGGCGCTTGCCTTTGGGGGCATCGCCTTCGACCACCTGCCGGTCTGCCCAAGTTCTTCTCACAAGGCGGCAAGCTGGGCCGAACGCCACGGCGAGCTGCTTCGCGACCTGCGCGCGACGGCGGAAAAGCGCGACGAACATCTTGCGGATGCCAAGGCCCGCGATGCGCAGGCCGGGGCGCTGGCGCGGGGCGCAAAGCTCGTTCCGGACGCCGAAGCGGAAGAGCTGCGCGCGCTGCGCGACGCCCGCTGGTCAAGCCACCTTGCCGCGCTGGACATGACCACCGCCACCGATTTTCACGAGGCGATGCAACGCCATGACGCGGGCGCCGATGCGCGGCTGGCACAGTCCCGCGAACTGGCCCAGCTGCGCGAAATCGCGCAGGCCGAAGCCGAGGCCCGCGCCCGCGCCGCCCAGGCGGACGCGCGCCTTGCCACCCTTGGCGAAGAATGCAGCGCCATCGAAGCCTCGGTCAGCGCGGCAGCGGCGCAGGTCGGCCTGCCCGGCAGCATCACGCCTGCCGAATGGCTGGACTGGGTGACCAGCCACGAGGCCGCCAGCCAGGACGCGCAGGCCCTGCAAACCGCCAACCAGCCCATCCTTCAACGTGCCGACGCGCTGCTGGCAGAGCTTGCCAGGGTCCTGCCCCTTCCCCCGGTCGATCTGGGCAGCGCGCTGAACACCGCCCGGCGCCTCGCAGAGCAAGAGCGCAAGCAAGCCGATGCCTTGGCAAAGGCCAGTGATGCCCTGCAACAGGCGCAGCGCGATCTTGCCCGCCGACAAGCCCGCCACGCCGAGGCGGTCAAGGACAAGGAAGGCGCGGAAAACGCATGGCTTTCGCTGATCCACGACCGGCTTGGCAACGCCCTTGCGCCCGAACGGCTGGAGGCATCGCTGGAACCGCTGCGCGCGCTGCGGGAACATGAAACCACCCGCGCCGCGGCTGCGCGCAGGATCACCGCGATGATCGCCGACCAGCAGCAATTCACCCGGGAAATCGCCGCGCTAGGCCAGGCCCACGACCTGCCCCCAGAGGCGACGCCCGCCGAAACCTTCGCCGCGCTCAGGGCCCTTGCGCAGCAGGCCCGGCTGTCGCGCCAGAGGGCCGAAAAGCTCGATCACGCCATCGAAGCCGCCAGGGCCGAAAGCGCGCGGAACAAGCAGAAATGCGATGCCATCGATCAAGAGGTCGAGGCGATCGCCGCAACCTTCCCCGACCCGGCCACCCCCCGCGACATCGATGCGCTGCGACAGCTTGCATCCCGCGCACGCGAGGTGATCGACAACCGCGCGCAGCTGGAAAAACTCACGCGGCAGGTGCTGTCCGAACTAGGCGCCGCCGACCTGCCCACGGCCCGCGCCCAGCTTGCCGAAACCTCGGCCGCCGCGCTTGAGGCCGCGCTGGAAAGCAACGGATCCGACCTCGCCCATGCGGAAGAAGACCTGACCCGCGCCATCCAGGACCGCGTCACCGCCGAACACGCCCTGGCCGAGGTGAAGGGAGACGACACCATCGCCGCGCTTGTCGAGCAGAAGGCCACGCTGGAACTGCAGATCGAAGAAGCCGCGGTCGAACATCTTACGCTGTCGCTGGGCCATCACCTTGCCTCGGACGCCATCCGGCGCTACCGCGACAGCCATCGCAGCGGGATGCTGACCGCCACCGAAGACTGCTTTGCCAGCCTCACCCAAGGCGCCTACCCGTCGCTAAGCACCCAGGTCGACAAGGAATCCGAAATCCTGCTGGCTGTTGACCGAAACGGCGTCAGCAAGCGCGCCGCCGAGATGTCCAAGGGCACGCGGTTCCAGCTTTACCTGGCCCTGCGCGCAGCCGCCCACGAACAGCTTGTCACCCAGGGAACGACCCTTCCGTTTTTCTGCGACGACATCTTCGAAACCTTCGACGAGGGACGCACCAATGCCGCATGCCGCGTCATGGAAGCCATCGGAGGCCGCGGCCAGGCCATCTACCTGACCCACCACCGCCACGTGGTGGAAATCGCCAGGACCGTATGCACAACGCCGCCCGTCATTCATGAGCTTTGAGCCGCCGCATGGTCAAGCAGACGAGGTTCGGGCGCGCCGAGGGCCGTGCTTTGCGCCCTGAAAACCGGACCGTTTGAAACTGAATCTTTCGGCCAATCTTTTCTGACTGGGAAAGGAACGAAGCCACAAAGGCGGCGCTAGGCATCGTCGCGCGGCTTCTGTGCAGGGGCGGAAAATTTTCGCCGGGCCACTTTCACTTTGTACCGCATCAGGCTTTTCCCCGGGCGCTTGACCGCAAGAAGGGCGAGTTTCGCCTTGGTTCTTTTGTCATCCTCATTGGAAAACAGAACGATGGTCGGAAGCAGCGTGAGGATGATCGAGAACAGCACCTGAAACGCGAGCTCAGCCGAAAGTTGCTGCAACAGGCCTGCACTCAAGCGGTAAGATCTTTCGAACTCTGCCCCGAACGCGGGGGGCGCGATGATCAGATCGATCGCGCTCATGGACACCGAAAACGCGATCTGGCCGTTCTCGATCGCCACCTCGCCCAGCGCGACCACGGGTTTTTCGGCAATATCGGCGCCGAAAATGTTGAGAAATCGCTGGATCGAGTTCAAAGGGTTTCGCGGGATTAACGTAGCCCCTGCGGGGATCGTCATCGGATCGGCCAACACGCGGTTCAACGGGCAGCCCGTTTCCGTCAACCACCGCCTGATCGGACAGGCGATCGACGTGGCATAAAGCTCGATCTGGCCAGAGCCCCTCTGGTGATCGCGGCCTAAAAATTCGCCTCCC
>CAXICP010000186.1:0-6672 GCA_964022595.1 uncultured Salipiger sp. | reverse complement strand
CCAGAACCGCCCAAGGCGCGCGCCCGCCGTGCCGGGGCTTGCGATCAGCGCGTCGAACCGGTCGAGGTAGCCTGCGACATAGTCTTCCAGCAGCGCCGCGCCGAACGCCTCTTTCGAGGCGAAGTAGTAATAGAAAGACCCCTTTGGCACGCCGCTTTGCGCAAGGATGCGCGACAGCCCCACGCCCGAAAAGCCGTGGCGCAGCACAAGGTCGCGCCCGGCATCAAGGATGCGTTTGCGGGTCAGGTCGGATTTGGTTGCCTCTGTCATGGCACCCGAGCTAATGCGTAATAGACCGGTCGTCTAGTGCGCTCGCACCGTCGTGATCCGGGCAGGGGGCGGCCCCGCGCGGGTGCGGGACCGGGCCGGCATCATTCGTAGGCGCCGGCGGAATAGGTCAACTCGTAGCTGTGGCTGTAAAGTTCGAAGACGATGCCGAACGGGTCTTCGACATAGACCATGCGATAGGGCTTGCTGCCCGGAAAATACGAGCGCACGGGCATGCGCTGGCGCCCGCCTGCATCGACGATGCGCTGCGCCAGACCTTCCACATCCGGGTCCTGCACCGCAAAGTGGAAGGTGCCGTGGCGCTTGTGGTCAAGGTTCTGCTCGGGCGCGTAATTGCCGGGGAATTCGAAGATCTCGATCCCGATGCCGTCGGCGGTGGACAGGTGCGCGATGCGCAGCGACCCCCAGCCGGGGCCGAACACGTCGGTGCACATGACGCCGATGGCGCTGTCGTCTTCGACCGCCTCGGACGGGGGCATGACGACGTAAAAGCCCAGGACCTCGGAATAGAATTTCACGGCGGCGTCAAGGTCGGGAACGGACAGCCCGATATGGGAAAAGGTGCGGGGGGTGGGGGTCATGATTGCGTCTCCTGTGCGGTTGGTTGTCGCAAAGGTAGACAGGCGGGGCGCTTGTGTGAAATTATGATTATGCATTGAAATGATAACGATCCGTTTGCCAACATGCTGAACGCCGTCTGGCTGGAAACCTTTACCACCCTGTGTGAAACGGGGCATTTCACCCGCGCCGCCGCGCGTTTGAACATGACCCAGCCGGGGGTGTCCCAGCATCTGCGCAAGCTTGAAGACCAGCTTGGCCAGCCGCTGATCGCGCGCAGCGGCAAAAGCTTTGCCCGCACCCCCGCCGGGGACGCGGTGTTCGCGCTGGGGCTGTCGCGCCGCAGCGAAGAGGCGCGCCTGCGCGAGGCGATCCAGACCGATGATCGCGATTCAGGCGAGCTTAGCATCGCCTGTTCGGGCAGCTTCGCCATGCTGCTTTACCCGGTGCTGCTGACGTGGAGGCAGGCGGCGCCGGGGCTTTCGCTGCGCGTGATCGCGGCGCCCCGGGGCGACATCATGGCGGGGCTGGTCGAGGGGCGTTTCGATCTGGGCATTCTGGGGGCCGATCCCGGCCACGCGCGGCTGTCGGCGCAGCATCTGGGGCGCGAAGAGCTGTGCCTTGTCCTGCCCGGTGGCGCCCCGGATGCCCCGCCGGGGTTCGCGGATCTGGACGCTCGCGGCTTCATCGGGCATCCCGACGGGCCGGCCTATGCGGACGACCTTCTGGGCCTGAATTTCCCGCAGGATTACCCCGGCGCCGACCGGTTGCGGCTGCGCGGTTTCGTCAACCAGATCGGCCAGATCCCGGCGCCCGTCGCGCAGGGGATCGGGTACACGCTGCTGCCGCGCAGTGGGGTCGAGGCATTCGCCTGCAAGGATGCGCTGAAGGTGGTGCCCCTGCCGCGCCGCCGCTGGCACGAGCTGTGGCTTGTCACGCGCCGCGCCCGTCCCGAAACCGCGCGGTTGTCGCACGCATCGACCCTGATCCGCGCCGCCGCCGCGCAGCTTCGCTAGGGGGGCGATTGCGCCCTAGCCAGCCTTGCAAAGGCGCTTTATGCCTTGGGCCCGGACATGATGCGAAGGAACATGGACATGCAAGCTATCGGCTATACCCGGACGGGTCCGATCGGCGGCAGCGGCGCGCTGACCCTGCAGGACGTGGAACGCCCCGTTCCCGGCCCGCGCGATCTGCTGGTCGAGGTCAGGGGCATTTCGGTCAACCCGGTCGACACCAAGCTGCGCAGCGCGCGCGACCCGCAGGGCTTTGGCATCCTGGGCTTTGATGCCGCCGGGGTGGTGGTTGAAACCGGCGCCGACGTGACCGGCTATGCCGTTGGCGACGAGGTGTTCTATGCGGGCGATGTCACGCGCCCGGGCACCAACGCGCAGTTCCACGCGGTGGATGAACGCATCGTGGGGCGCAAGCCCGCCTCGCTGGATTTCGTCGAGGCGGCGGGCATGCCGCTGACTTCGATCACCGCGTGGGAAATGCTGTTCGACAGCTTCCGGCTGACCGAAGGCGGCGGCGCGGGCGATACGCTGCTGGTGATCGGCGGGGCCGGCGGGGTCGGGTCGATCCTGATCCAGCTGGCGCGCAAGCTGACCGGGCTGACCGTCATCGCCACGGCCTCGCGCCCCGAAACGCAGGACTGGGTGCGCCGGATGGGGGCCGATCACGTCATCGACCATCGCGGCGATCCTGGCGCGCAGGTCCGCGCGCTGGGGCTGACGCCGCGCTACGTGGCGGCGCTGACCGCGACGGGGCAGCACTGGCCCGCCATCGTCGATCTGATCGCTCCGCGCGGACATGTCGCGCTGATCGACGATCCCAAGGGGCTGGACATCGGGCCCGCAAAGCCCAAGGCGCTCAGCATTTCGTGGGAATTCATGTTCACCCGGTCGATGTTCGGCGCCGACATGGAAGCGCAGCGCGATCTGCTGAACCGCGTGTCGGGGATGCTGGAAGCGGGCGAATTGCGGTCCACCGTGACCGAGCGCGCCGATGAACTGACCGTGCAGAGCCTTTGCGCGGCGCATGAACGGCAGGAAACCGGCAGCCTTATCGGCAAGCAGGTGCTGCCGGGCCTGTCGGCCTGATGCGCCCGCGCTGTTCCATGACAGAGGTGCCCATGATCCGACGCCCCGCAACCGCGCTTTGCGCACTTGCCCTGCTCGCCCTGACCACCGGGGTGGGCAGTGCCGAAACCCTGCCGGACGCGCAGCTACTGGCAAAGCGCGGCATC
Organism: uncultured Salipiger sp.; assembly: GCA_964022595.1. Classification (GTDB taxonomy): domain Bacteria; phylum Pseudomonadota; class Alphaproteobacteria; order Rhodobacterales; family Rhodobacteraceae; genus Salipiger. Next base: position 3,581 of record CAXICP010000186.1, on the reverse strand, counting down.
GCCGCATCGGCCGCGTTTCCCGGCTATGCCTCGCTGTGCAATCTGGATGCGCGCATTCGCGATGTGAACGTGCCGCGCGACCCCAATGCCCGGCGCAGCGCGCCCGCGCGCAGTTCGGGCGAGCGGCCGGCGCCCAAGCCCGTGCCGCCCACGCAGGTGTTCGACAACCTTTGGTTCCTTGGCACGCCGGGGGTCACCGCGTGGCTGTACGGCACCGAGGCGGGCTATATCCTGATCGACGGGCTGAACACCGACGAGGAAGCGCAGGACATCATCTTTGGCGGCATGAAAACGCTGGGGCTGGATCCGTCCGCGATCAAGGCGGTGCTGGTGACCCACGGCCACGGAGACCACTACGGCGGGGCCGATCACATCGCCGAAACGCTGGGCATCGACGTGCTGATGTCGCAGCAGGATTGGGACCTCGTGGAACGTCTGGGCACCCATCCGCGCTTTGGCCCGCCGCCCAGGCGCGGGGGCACCGTGGGTGATGGCGACGTGCTGCGCTTTGGCGAGTCCACGCTTGCGATCCACCTGACGCCCGGCCACACGCCGGGCACCGTGTCGCCCGTGTTCACCGTGTCGGATGGCGCGGACGATCACGTGGCGATGCTGTGGGGCGGCACCGGGTTCAACTTCGGCCCCAACCGCTGGATGTTCGAAACCTACGCCGATTCCGCCGCGCGGATGGAACGGATTTCCCGGGCCGAGGGCGTCGACGTCATCCTGTCGGGGCACCCCGGGCGCGACGGCACGCTGCCCCGGCTGGATGCGCTGCAAACCCGGGGGGCGGGCGATCCGCATCCCTTTGTTCGCGGCGATCAAAGCCTTGATCTGTTCGCGGTGCTGGAAAACTGCGCGCTGGCGCAGGCGGCCCGTTTCGCAAAGGCGAACGAGGACTGAACCGCCGGCGAAAACACGGATAAGTCGCGTTATGTAACATCCGCCCGGTAGCCATCGGGCGGGCCTTGCGCCGCGATAGGTTTGCGCTCTGGCCGGCGCGCTCGTCATTCGCCCGGCGCTGCGGCATTCTTGCGCCCGCAACAACGGAGCACCGCATGACCACGATCAGGGGCGAGGACATCACCGAAACCATCCGGGCGGCGCTGCAATTTATCGCGGTCTACCACGCCCCGGATTACATCACGCGCCTTGCCGAAGCCTACCGGCACGAACAAAGCGCGGCGGCCCGAGATGCCATCGGGCAGATCCTGCAAAGCGCCCGGATGGCAGCGCTTGGCAATCGCCCGGTGTGCCAGGACACCGGCATGGTGACGGTGTTCGCGCGGCTTGGCCAGTCGGCGACGATCACGGGTGATCGCACGCTGGAAGACTGCATCAACGACGGGGTCCGCCTTGCCTATCTTGACGAAGGCAACCCGCTGCGCGCCTCGATGGTCGCGGACCCGATCTTTGCGCGCCGCAACACCCGCGACAACACCCCGGCGGTGACTCATGTGGAAAGCTGCCTTGGGGATCGGCTTGAACTGATGGTGGCGGCAAAGGGCGGCGGGTCGGAAAACAAGGCGCGCTATGCCATGCTGAACCCCGCGGCCTCGGTCGCGGACTGGGTGGTCGAGACAGTCGCGGGGATGGGCGCGGGCTGGTGCCCGCCGGGGGTGATTTCGGTCGGGGTTGGCGGCAGCGCGGAAAAGGCCATGCTGCTGGCCAAGCGCGCGTTGAACGATGAAATCGACATGCACGAACTGCTAAGCCGCGGCCCCGCCACCCCGGAAGAAGAGCTGCGGGTCGAACTTTTCCACCGCATCAACGCCCTTGGGATCGGCGCGCAGGGGCTTGGCGGGCTGACCACGGTGGTCGACGTGAAGGTGACATCCTATCCCACCCATGCCGCGTCAAAGCCGGTGGCGGTGATGCCGCAATGCGCCGCCAACCGGCACGCCAGGGTGACGCTTGCGGGCGCGGGGCCGGTGTATCTGGACCCGCCCGACCTGTCGATCTGGCCCGAAATCGACGGAAGCGTGGGGGGCGCCGGCCTGCGCCGGGTGAATGTCGATGCGCTGACCAAAGAGCAGATGGCCGACTGGCAGCCCGGCGAGACGCTGCTGCTAAGCGGGCACATCCTGACCGGGCGCGACGCCGCCCACCGGCGCATTGCCCAAATCCTTGAACGGGGCGGTGCGCTGCCCTTTTCGCTGCGCGGGCGCGTGATCTATTACGTCGGGCCGGTCGATCCGGTGGGCGCCGAGGTGGTCGGACCCGCCGGGCCCACGACCTCGACCCGGATGGATGGCTATACCCAGATGATGCTGGACCAGGGCCTGCTGTCGATGATCGGCAAGGCCGAACGCGGGCCTGACACGGTGCAGCGCATCGCCGATGCGGGCGCCACCTATCTTGTGGCCGTGGGCGGCGCGGCGGTGCTGGTGTCGCGGGCGATCCGAAGCGCGCGCATGGTCGCCTTCGAAGATCTCGGGATGGAAGCGGTGCGCGAATTCCAGGTGCGCGACATGCCGGTGACCGTGGCGGTGGACAGCACCGGGCAATCGGTGCACCGGCTTGGCCCCGCCCGCTGGCGCCGCGATCCCGCCGCCAGCTGATCGCCCCGCGCCCGCGTCAACCGCCGGGGCCATAGACTGAGCATATGGCCCCCATGACAAACCTGTATTTCCGCTGATCCGCCGCGATGCGGCAATCTGCAGGCCAGGGCGCCCCGGGGCGCCGGTGCAGCCGACGGAGGGAAAGCGCGTTGCTTCAGCACGTTGAAGAAGACCATCAGGATATCCGCGACGCGGTGCGCGCGCTTTGCGCCGATTTTCCCGACGAATATCACCGCAGGATCGATGAGGCCCGCGCCTATCCCGAAGACTTCGTCGACGCGCTGACAAAGGCCGGCTGGATGGCCGCGCTGATCCCCGAAGCCTATGGCGGATCCGGGCTGGGGTTGACCGAAGCCGCGATCATCATGGAAGAAATCAACCGCGCGGGCGGCAATTCCGGCGCCTGCCACGGCCAGATGTACAACATGAACACGCTGGTGCGCCACGGCAGCGAAGAACAGCGCCAGCGCATCCTGCCCAAGCTGGCCACGGGCGAATTGCGCCTGCAATCCATGGGCGTGACTGAACCGACGACCGGCACCGATACGACGCAGCTCAAGACCACGGCCGTCAAGCGGGGCGATCGCTACGTGGTGAACGGCCAGAAGGTGTGGATCAGCCGCGTGCAGCATTCCGACCTGATGATCCTGCTGGCCCGCACCACGCCCCTGTCCGAGGTGAAGAAAAAATCCGAGGGGCTGTCGATCTTCCTTGTCGACATCAAGGAGGCGATGACATCGGGCATGCAGGTGCGCCCCATCCCCAACATGGTCAACCACGAGACCAACGAGCTATTCTTCGACAACCTTGAAATCCCCGAGGAAAACCTGATCGGCGAAGAAGGTAAGGGATTCAAGTACATCCTTACCGGTCTTAACGCGGAACGTGCGCTGATCGCGGCGGAATGCATCGGCGATGGCTACTGGTTCACCGACCGCGTGGTGCGCTATGGTTCCGAACGCAAGGCCTCTGGCCGTGCCATCGGGCAGAACCAGGGCGTGCAGGTCCCCCTCCCCGAAG
>CAXICP010000185.1:0-6678 GCA_964022595.1 uncultured Salipiger sp. | reverse complement strand
TTCACTTCTCCTTTTTTGCTTCTCCCCCCCCTCGCTTGTGGGGGGGGTTGGCGCTGCCGGGCGGCGCGGGTGGGCCCGGGCGAGCGGGGTGGTGGGGGGGGCCGTGTTCGAAACGGGGCTGAGCTATTCGCTGTCGGTGGTGCCGCTGTTCATCTTCATGGGCAACGTGCTGGCCGGGTCCGGCATCGCGCACGGGCTGTTCGCCGGGGCGGATCGGCTGTTCGGGCGGATGAAGGGCGGGCTGGCGCTGGCTGCCGTGCTGTCCTGTGGCGGATTTTCCGCCGTGTCGGGATCGTCGCTCGCCACAGCCGCCACCATGAGCCGCGTCGCCATGCCGCCCATGCGCAAGTTCGGCTATGCCGACAGCCTTGCCGCGGGGTCCATCGCCGCCGGTGGCACGCTGGGCATTCTGATCCCGCCGTCGGTCATCATGATCATCTACGGGCTGCTGACCGAAAGCGACATCGGCAAGCTGTTCATCGCGGGGCTGATCCCCGGCGTGCTTGGCATCCTGTTCTACCTGATCGCGGTGATGGTCGCGGTGCGGCTGAACCCCGATCTGGCCCCCAGGGCGGGCGGATCCCACCCCATGACCGGGCAGGACAAGCTGGGCGTGTTGGGCACGCTGGGGCTGTTCGCGTTCATCATGATCGGCATCTACGGCGGGTTCTTCACCCCGATCGAAGCGGCGGGCATGGGGGCCATCGCGTCGCTTGGGCTTGCCTTGGGGATGCGCGCGCTGACGTGGAAAGGGTTTGTGAACGCGTGCCGCGAAACGCTGCTGGCCTCGGCCATGATTTTCGCCATCATCATCGGGGCCGAGATCTTTTCCGCCTTCGTCAACTTTGCCGGGCTGCCCGACGCGCTGGTCGACATGATCTACGAGGCCGACGTGAACCCCTGGACGGTGGTCTGGATCATGGTGGGGATCTACCTTCTGATGGGCTGCGTGTTCGAAAGCCTGTCGATGATCCTGCTGACGGTGCCGGTGTTCTACCCGATCATCGTGCAGCTTGATTTCGGCGCGGGGCCGCTCGCCGACCCCGAGGCGCTGCTGATCTGGTTCGCCGTCGTCGTGGTGGTCGTGACCGAGGTCAGCCTGATCACCCCGCCCGTGGGCATGAACGTCTTTGTGCTGCGCAGCGTCATGCCCGACATCCCGCTGGCTGTCATCTTTCGCGGCATCACGCCGTTCTGGCTGGCGGACCTGGTGCGGCTGGCGCTGCTGGTGCTGGTGCCATGGCTGTCGCTATGTCTTCTATAGGGTCCATGACCGATCTGCCCCCGCCGCGCGCGTCGCTGCCGATCCTGCTGATCCTTGCGCGAGAAACCATGCTGCGCGAGCTGCGCCCCATGCTGGCCGAAGCGGGGCTGAGCGAGCCGCAATGGCGCATCCTTCGGGTGCTGGTGGAGCAGGGCGCGCTGTCGGTGCAGGACGTCGCGACGGCGGCCTGCCTGCAGGCCACGTCGGTGTCGCGCATCCTGCAATCCATGGTGGAACGCGGGTTGGTGCAGCGCCGGCAGGACAGCACCAACCGGCGCCGTCAGGTGGTGACGGCAACGGCGCAGGGGCAGGCGCTGATCGCGCGCTTTGCCCCGGTGTCGCGCGCCGTGACCGATGGTTTTGCGGACCGCTTCGGGCCGGATCGCTACGCCCGGCTTGTGGCGCTGCTGGACGCGTTCATCGACGATTGCAGCCCCTAGGGCGGCCCTTACGCATCTTCGGTGAACCCCCTGCAGGCGGTAAGGGCGCAAACCGCCGCCACAAGGCAGGCAACGCCGATCACCGGGGCGGCCAGGGCAATGCGGGCTTCGGCCAGCAAGGCCACCGTCGCGATGCCCCCAAGCCGCGCGAAGGTGATGTCCAAACTGGTCGACACGCCCGACATGCCCCTGGGCGCGAACCTAAGGATCAGCTGGGTCGAGGGCGCGTTGCTGCACGCCAGCCCCGCCCCGATGACCATCGGCGACAACAGCAACAGCAGGGTTTCGCTGTCATGGGCAAGCGGCAGGCCGGCGGCGATCAGAAGCGGTGCGGCCACCATGATCATGCGCAGGTGCGGGCGGTCCACCATGTTGCGCAGGATGGTGCTGAGCGCCGAAAAGGTCAGCCAAACAAGCGAAAGCACGAAGCCGACGCTTGCCGCCCTGTCCTCGCTTTGGGCCAGCAGCACGGGAAGCCGGAACAGGTAATAGGTGATCGCTCCATAGGTGCAGAACACGTAGACATAGGTGACCCACAGCTTGCCGCTGCGGAAAAGCATCGCGAAATTCTTGGGCGCGCGCGGGCCGGGGGCGGGGTCTTCGCCCGGATGCGGGCGCACCAGCATCGCAAGCGAGATCCCGGCGACAAGCGCGATGCAGGTGAACGCCAGCGTCCAGCCCTGATTCCCCAGGAAACTGCCGTAGAACAGGGGCGCAAAGGCGGCGACATAGCCCGCGATGCTGCCCCAGACGATCAACGCCCGCCCCGGCCTGTCCGGCGAGGCCCGCGTCAGCAAAAGCGGCACCAGCGGCGAGAACATCCCGCCCCCAAGCCCCTGTATCGCGCGCCCCATGATCAGCGTGTCAAAGTTTTCCGCCGCGGCCACAAGCAGCGCGCCGATGGCGAAAAGCGCAACGCCAAGGCCGAACACCCTGCGCGTGTTGAACAGATCTCCAAAGCACCCGCCAAGCAACACGCCGACCGCAACGGCGATGCCGTAGGAATTGAAGACCCAGGCAAGGCCCCCGATCGACATGTTCAGCTGTGCCTGGATCGCCGGCAAAAGCAGCGGAACCAGTGTCAATTCCATGACAAAGGCGATGTTGGCCGCAATCGGGCCGATGACGGCGGTGCCGATCGACACGGGCGCCGGCGCGGCCTTGTCGATTTCCGGGGCGTAGGGTCTCATGCTTCAGCGCCGCCGATCAGGCATTGGCCTTGGTGTCCTGGCGCCCCTTGGTTTCTTCCGGGCTGGCCGCCGTCTGCACAACCGAGGCGCTGACCGCGCCCTGCAGGCGCTGCGGCGCGCGCGACAGCAGGTTGGCGATGTCCTTGACGCCCATCCAGATCAGGTAATCCTCTTCGGTGACCTGCTGGTCCGGACCCACCCAGCGGCCGGGTTCGCAATGCGAATAGCCATAGCGCAGATGCGCGCCCTTTGCCGCCAGCCGCTTGGGCACCAGCGCAAAGACATAATCGGGGTTCCAGGTTTCGGCCATGATTTCAAGCAGGATGCGCGACAGAAGCGACGTCGCCCCCTGGCTGCGCGGGCCGCCAAGCCCGCTGGCGCGCAGCCAGAAATCGCCCTGATAGCAGACCTTGCCGGTGATGGTCTGCAGCCCTTCGGGGTCGCGATAGAAGGTCATGTCGGGATCGGGCGTCGTGTCGGGCGTGATGTACTTGTGCCGGTGATTGTCCAGGTGCGCGCCCAAATCGCCCCCGTTCAGATCCAGCAGTCGCGCCGCTTGCGTATGCACCAGCTCGCCCCGCGAATCGAACCCGCAAATCCAGAAGCCATTGGAATTGTCCACATAGGAACTTGCCACATCGAACATCGGATATATCGCGCCGCGATCCGTCTGCTGATTCCGATAGGCGCGGTATTTGGCGAAATCATCCCCGATTTCGACCCGAAGTCCCGCCGCTTCCAGATCGCGAAGGATTCCCGACAGATGCCGTGTCAATTCGAAAAGTCTGCTTGGTGACATTGCCATTGTCTCTGGTCCCGTTCCTGCCTGTCCATGGACATCTTCGTCGACGTCTTAAGCCTGTGTTAGCTAATTTTTCATGACTTCGCATGAACTTAACTTCTAAATGGTTAATGATGTCTTATCCGGCCAAGCCACGAAGGGCTTTCGCGAAAATGCGCGCGGGACTGCCCGTTTTGTCATCACCGCGTTTCAAAGCCGTGCAAGCCGAATCATCCGCGCCCCGTCCCGGGGATAACGAATTGTTCAGGGCGCAGGAGTTTCGGCGCCCGGATCGTTCGAAATGTTTGTAAAAAGACAGGCCCCGCATATTGCGGTTTTAAACGTTCCTGATTGTTTGGCTGCCATAGCAAGGGTGGAACTACGAAGAAGAAGCTCGTGATACCTGCTCAGATTATCAGTCAGATCAACGAAAAGTGCACCGAGGGGCTTGCGCTTGCCCTTGCGTCGAATGACGACGGCGCCGTGATGGAACTTGAGTGGTGCAACAAGGCATTCACCAAGATCACCGGTTATACAGCCAGTGAAGCCATCGGCCAGCGCGGCACCATCCTGATCGGCCCCGATCTGGAACAGGGCGTTCATCTGTACATCATCGAAAAGCTGATGAACTGGGAAAATTTCTCGGTCCGGGCCTGCAACAACCGCAAGAACGGCGAAATCTACGATCAGCGCATGACCTGGACGCATCTGTCCGACACCGAAACCGGAAACCACTGGTGGCTTTGTTCGATCATCGAACTGGAAGGCACGCGCAGCGCACCCGCCGCGCCCGCAAAGCAGACCGATCTGCCGGACCGGGAAAGCCACGTGCGGCTCATGGAAAAGGTGCAGCGGCTGGAAAAGGAAAACGCGCGTCTGCACCAGCTTGCCAAGGCGGTGGCGCGCGATGCGAACGAGGATGCGCTGACCGGCCTGTCCAACCGGCGCCATTTCGAGGTCGAGGTAAAGACCTGGGTCGAGAACCTTCGCCGCGACGGCACCGAATTCGCGGTGCTTTACATCGATCTGGACCGGTTCAAGTTCGTGAACGATTCGCTTGGCCACGAGGCGGGCGACCGGCTGCTGATCTCTGTCGCCGACACGTTGCGCGAACTGACCGGGGAAACGGATCTTGTCGCGCGCCTTGGCGGCGATGAATTCGTCATCCTCACGCAGCTTGGCGACAGCGCGCTGAACATCAGCAGCCTCGCGGATGAGATCGTGATGCGAATGCAGGCGCCCTTTGCTTGCGACGGCAAGTCCACATCCTGCAGCGCCAGCGTGGGCGTGGCGATCGCCAAGGCCAACATGGACAACCCCGAACAGGTCGTCGCGGATTCCGACGAGGCGCTGTATCACGCCAAGTCGCAGGGCAAGGCGCGCTGGTCGTTCTTCACCGAGGAAATGCACGCCAATTCCATCGCCACCAAGCAGCTGGCGTCGGACCTGCTGCTGGCCTGCGAACGGCGCGAATTCGTCCCCTATTTCCAGCCGCTGATCGAGGCCGCGACCGGTCGGATCGCGTCGGCCGAGATGCTGGTCAGGTGGGACCACCCGGTGCGGGGCATCCTGCCCCCGGCGGCGTTTCTCGACACGGCCGCGAACATGGGCATTCTCAAGCGCATCGACAAGATCGTCTTTTCCTGCGTCAACGGCGCGCTGGCGCGGTTCGATGGCGCCGGCGTCGACCTTCCGCGCGTTGCCGTCAACGTATCCGCCGCGCGGCTGGCGGACCCGACCTTCATCCATGACATCAAGAGCACGGGCGTCGACACCCGGCGCCTGACGGTCGAGATCCTGGAATCCGTCTACCTTGATCGCATGGGCGACGTGGTGCGCTGGACCATCGACGAGCTGGACGAGCTGGGCGTGACCATCGCGCTTGACGATTTCGGCACCGGCCATGCGTCGGTCAGCGGGTTGCTGGAAATCCGGCCCGCGATCCTGAAGATCGACCGCCATTTCATCCAGCCCATCGTGACCGAAGCGCATGCAAGGCCGCTGGTGTCCTCGATCATCGGCATCGGCAAGGGGCTGGGCATGCGCGTGGTGGCCGAGGGGGTCGAAACCGAAGAACACGCGCGGCTGCTGGCGACCATGGGCTGCGATTACCTGCAGGGCTATTACTTCGGCAAACCCATGAGCGAGGAAGACATGCGCCAGCGGCTGATCGAAACCGGCGGCACCTTCTGGTCGCGCGCGCCCAAGCTGAACGCAAGCAACGTGGCGCGGTTCAAGGCCCCGTGACCGGCGCGGCAGGCACCGCGCCGGAAAGGCAACCCTAGGCCCATTCGCCCTTGCGGAACACCGGAACGGCGGTGCCATCCGCCGTGATGCCATCGATGTCGGTATCCGCGCCGCCGATCATCCAGTCGACGTGGATCAGGCTGGAATTGCCGCCCTTTGCCGCGATCTCTTCGGGGCTGAGCGCGGCGCCGTTCACGAAGCATTTCGAATAGCACTGCCCCAGCGCGATGTGGCAGGCGGCGTTTTCGTCGAACAGCGTGTTGTAGAACAACAGCCCCGATTGCGAGATCGGCGAGCCATGCGGCACCAGCGCCACTTCGCCAAGGCGCGCGGCGCCCTCATCCGTGGCGATCAGCTCGCGCAGGATGTCTTCGCCCTTGTCGGCGCTCGCTTGGGTGATCCTGCCATCGGTGAAGGTGACCTTGATGCCGTCGATCAGGCTTCCCTGGTGCGACAGCGGCTTGGTGCTGCGCACGGTGCCATTGACGCGGTGGGCGTGGGGCGTGGTGAACACCTCTTCGGTGGGCAGGTTGGGGTTGCACATCACGCCGTTCTGCGCTTCGGACGCGCCGCCGTGCCATTCGTGATCGTCGGCAAGTCCGACGGTCAGGTCGGTGCCCGGGCTGGTAAAGCGCAGCGCGGTAAAACGTTGTTCGTTCAGCCATTGCGTCCGGGTCTTCAGCGCGGCGTTGTGATCGGCCCAGGCCGCGACGGGGTCGTCGCGATCCACGCGCGAGGCGGCGAAGATCGCCTCGG
>CAXICP010000184.1:0-6682 GCA_964022595.1 uncultured Salipiger sp. | reverse complement strand
CGGTGGCCTGCGCGGTTCACGTCGCCCTGCAAGGGATGCGCCCGTATACGCGGAACGGCGACAGACGCAAGCGCGGGCAGGGCGGGCGGGGGATCTGTGCAATCGGGGCACATGGATCTGTGCGCATTTCCACAGAAACTGTGATGCGAGCGCCAGTTGCGATTGCCCGGCGCAAGCCCGATCTTGGGGCTATCGACGGCGCGGTGTTGCGCCATTCCTCAGCAGACTGGATACAGACATGAAGACCATGATTTTCGCAGGCCTTCTGGCCGCCGCACCGATCGCCGCCCTTGCCGCCCCCGAAACGTACAAGCTGGACAGCAGCCACAGCCAGATCGTGTTTTCCTACAACCACCTTGGGTATTCGACCGGTTTCGGCATGTATTCGGGCTTTGCCGGCGACATCCAGTTCGACGCCGAAGATCCCGCCGCGTCGTCGGTCGAAGTGTCCTTTCCGGTCAATTCCATGATCACCGGCTGGGATGCGCGCAAGGACCATTTCATGAGCGGCGATTTCTTCGACGCCTCCGATGACGAGATGGTCACCTTCACCTCGACCTCGATCAACGTGACCGGCGAGAACACCGCCGAGATCACCGGCGATCTGACGCTGAACGGCGTGACCAAGCCGGTGGTGCTGGACGCCACGCTGACCCAGGCGGGCGAGCATCCGATGGAAGGCAAGCCCTGGCTGGGGTTCTTCGCCACCACCACGCTGCTGCGTTCGGACTACGAGGTCGGCGCCTACGCCCCCTACGTGAGCGACGAGGTCGAGGTGGAAATCTCGATCGAGGCGATGAAGGCCGAATAAGCCGCCGCGCGGATCGACCGATTTTCAGCCCCCGGATGCGCGATCATCCGGGGGTTTTTGCATGCAGGCCCTTTGGGGCGCCCGGTGGCGCCTATTTCGGCCCCATCCGCAGGGCGCCGTCCAGCCGGATCACCTCGCCGTTGATCATGGGGTTGGAAATGATGTGCTGCACCAGCGCCGCGTATTCGCCCGGATCGCCAAGGCGGGGCGGGAACGGAACCGAAGCGCCCAGCGAATCCTGAACCTCGGGCGGCAGTCCCGCCATCATGGGCGTGTGAAAGATGCCCGGCGCAATGGTCACCACGCGGATGGCATGGCGCGCCAGTTCGCGCGCCGCCGGAAGCGTCATCGACGCCACGCCCCCCTTGGATGCGGCATAGGCGGCCTGTCCGATCTGCCCGTCAAAGGCCGCGATCGAGGCGGTGTTGACGATGACGCCGCGTTCGGTGTCGGGCGCGCGCTGCGCGTCCGGGCGTGCCGCCATGGCCGCCGCCGCAAGGCGCAGCATGTTGAACGTGCCCACAAGGTTGATCGTCACGGCCTTGGCGAAGCTGTCCAGCGCGTGCGGCCCGTCGCGCCCGACGATCTTTTCCCCCGGCGCGATGCCGGCGCAGTTCACCAGCCCGTCCAGCCGGCCGAACCGGTCCAGCGTGGCGGCGACGGCGGCCTCGCCGTCGGTGGCCGAGGTGACATCGGTGCGCAGGAACAGCGCCGAGTCCCCAAGCCGCGCCGCCGTCGCCTCGCCCGCCTTTGCGTTCACGTCCAGCAGCGCCGCCCGTCCGCCGTTTTCCGCGATCATCGTCGCCACGGCGGCGCCAAGCCCGGACCCGGCGCCGGTCACCAGGAACGTGCGGTCCCGTATCTGCATATGTCTCTCCTCCGTGTTCCCCGCCGGGCAGAGTAGCAGGGGGCGCGGGCCGCGCAATCGCCACATGCGCGCGCCACGCCGCCTTGTGCCCATCAAACGGGCAGTCCGGCCGGCCCGCCCGGGGAAATCCGCCGCAATACATGCCGAATTGGTCGAAAATCACACCCGTATGGCGGGTAGCATTTGACAGCCGCGCGCCGCGGCGCTTCCCTGAAACCTGCGGCAGCCAGAGATGGGCCGCGCCGTGGGACGACCTGCGTTGCCGTTGCGGCGGGGCAGGCCCCGGGGCGCGCATGGCCTGCTTGGGCGCGCTTGGCGCAAGAGGACCGTCATGAGCACGATCATCGACTATTATTTCTCGCCAGCCTCGGGATATGCCTATCTCGGTCATGAAACGCTGATGCGACTGGCGCGCGAAAACGGCGTGACAGTGCGCTTTCGCCCGGGCGACATCGACCGGATCTGCCGCGAGGCGATCCTGCCGACCCGTGCCCGCCCCCCCGAGGAAACCGTCGATGACCGCCGCCGCTGGGCCAGGCTGCGCGGGCTGGACATGGCCCCGATGCCGCTACACCACCCGGTCGATCCGCGCCTTGCCGCCCGGGTGATCCTTGCCGCCGGAGACATGGGGTTCGATCAGTCCGAGGTGGCGCTGGCCTGCATGCGCGGCACCTGGGCAGAAGGGCGCAACATCGCCGACCCCGGCGATCTGGCCGAGGCGCTGCACCAGATCGACCTGCCGGGTTGTCGGCTTCTGGCGCTGGCCGAGCGGAACGAAACGCGCGACAAGGCCGATGATGTCGCGCTTGAGATCGTGCAGCGCGAGGCGACGGTGTCGCCGACCTACATGCTGGATGGCAAGCGCTTCCTGGGGCAGGACCAGCTGCCCGCCATGGCCGACACCCTGCAAAGGACCGCCGCCTGATCCTGCGCGCGCGCGGGTGCCCCGATCCTGCCCAACGGGTGGGCAGGGGGGGCGCGCCATGCCCGGATCGGCGCCAGAGCCGCCTTTCACGTTGCACCCGTGCCGGCGCGGCCTAGGTTGGGGCGCAAGACGGGTGCGGCCCTTGACCTTGCGCCCACGACCCATGCGCCGTGCCGGCGCGATGGCCCGCGCCTGCCGCCCGTCGGCGCGCGGCCTCGCCCCTGGCGCCAAGGACAGGATGAATGACCAGATGACCGACCTTCCCACCATCGTAAGCGAAACCACCCGGGCCCAGTCCCGCGCGGCCTGGTGCCAGGATGTGCTTAACACCGCGCCCGACCGCTTTGACGCCGGTCGCCAGATCGCCCGGCGCCTTGGCGCGCTGGTCGAACCCGACCGGGTGGAATTCGGCTTCTGGACCCCCGAGCTGCTGGACTGGCGCATCGCCGACAGCGACGTGTTCCTGGAAATTCTGCGCCCCCGGGATGGCATCGACCTGACCGCCACCGCCGCCGATGTCACCTTCGATCGCACGCTGCTGCCCGTCGCCCGCGCCGAGGCGTTCACCTTTGCCGCCGCCAGCGGGCTGCGCGCCGGCGACCGCGAGACCATCGGCGATTTCTACGCGCTGGTCTGGCGCGACCAGGACGGGGCGCTGCACCGCATCCTGGACCCGCTTGCCGCCTCGCTGCCCTATGGCGCCTTTGCCCCGGCCGAGATCTACGATCTGCCCGCGATGCAGGCCCGCCGCCAGGACAAGGGCTATTTCGACCAGGTGCGGGGCGATGCGCCGCACAAGTTCGCGCCGCCCACGTCGATCCTGCAGGTGCACGTGCCCACCGCCACCCCCGGCGGCACGCTGGCCGCGCTGACGCGGCAGTTCGAACGGCTGGGCGCGCGGGTTGCCGCCGGGCTGCCCCTTGAACCCGATGACGAGCTGTTCGCCGGCTATGACGCGGTGCAACTGCTGCCGGTGGAACCCACCACCGTCTACGAGGCCGGCCCCGACTTCTGGACCCAGACCGACGAGGACGACGCCGAGGTCAGCGCGCACCTGCTGCGCCCCGACACCACCAACTGGGGGTATGACATCGTCATTTCGGGCATGGCCACGGTTAACCCGGTGCTGCTGGAAACCGCGCGGCCCGATGAACTGGTCGACCTGGCCGCCGTGCTGCACAATTTCCCGTTTCACCCCAAGATGCTGGTGCTGGACGTGGTGTTCGGCCACGCCGACAACCAGGGGCTGAACGCGCTGAACAGCCATTTCTTCGCCGGGCCGAACATGTACGGGCAGAACCTAGACTATCACAACCCGTTCGTGCGCGCGATCCTGCTGGAACTGCAACGCCGCAAGGTGGATTTCGGCGCTGATGGCGTGCGCATCGACGGCGCGCAGGATTTCAAGTGGTGGGATGCCTCGATCCAGGAAATGCGCCATGATGACGCCTACCTGCAGGAAATGGCGGATCTGGTGCAGAATGTCGCGGGGGTCGAATACCGCCCCTGGCTGGTGTTCGAAGACGGCCGCCCCTGGCCGCAGGAAGACTGGGAACTGTCGTCGGATTACCGCGCCGTCATCAAGAACCAGCAGGGGTCGGACCCGGACGTGTTCCAGTGGGGGCCGCTGACCTTCGCGCATAACACGCCGTTCATCTACACGTTCTGGTTGTCGAAATACTGGCGGATCAAGGAAATCCTGCGCCATGGCGCCAACTGGATTTCCGGCACCGCCAACCACGACACGCTGCGCCGGGGCACGCAGGTCAGCCCCGAGCTGAACATCAACACCCGCCTTGGCGAAACCAAGATGGAAATCCTGGACAAGGCCTATGACAACCCGGCGGTGTCGATCCTGACCTACGCGGCGCTGCCCGGGGTGCCGATGGATTTCCTGAACGCGACGGCGCGGGCCAGCTGGGGGTTCATCCGCAACCAGGATGACAAGTACGGCGTCAAGGTGGTGGCCGAAGAAGCGATCTCGCTCAAGTGGCAGGTGGATGCCTACGCCTATTCCATTCCCGGCGCCTTCCGCTTTCTGAAGGAGCTGGGGTTCGAAACGCGCGAGGATCTTGCCCGCTTCCTTGAATTCCTGCCCGCGCTGGTCGAGGTGACGGAATACGATCTGCACACCATCGCGACGCTGCTGAACGCGGTGGAACCTCCGCTGGCCGGCCCCAAGCCCTTTACCGTCGGGGTGCTGAAGCAGATCGCGCGGGCCTGGATGGATGACATGCACGAATACTGCAACGTGTCCCATTCCACGTCCAAGCTGGACCCGGTGCAGACCAAGGCGATGCGGCGGCTGCGCATGTTCCGCCTGCACAACCCGTGGCTGCGCGGCAACCTGCGCGAGGACGACCATTTCCGCTATGTCGAGCCGATCGAGGGGCGCACCATCCTGGTGTCCCTGCGCAACGCGCCGGACGGGGGCGAGGTGTTCACCATCTGCCACATGGAAGGCGGCGAAACCGAAGAGATCGACCCGCTGGACCTGCTGCCCGACAGCGTCAGCCGCAACGACTGGTACCTGGCGATCCGCAGCCCCGGCATCGGGTCGGACTACATGGGCGGGCCGATCACGCTGCGCGATTCCATGGGGCTGGTGTTCACACGGGGGCTGGACGTCACCCACCTTGCCGGAGAGCCGCACTAGGCGGCATTCGCGCCCCGCGCCCCGCCGCATGGTCGGTTGAAGATTGACGCGGCGCGCGGGCATATGCCCCGATGGCGCATGGATACCGCGCCGCTTCCCTATCGCCTTGATCCCGCGCCGCTTGCGCTGGGTCTGGTGGTGCTGCAATCGGACGAAAGCGTCGAAGACGACATGCGCCGGCTGATCCCGCCCGGCGCGTCGCTGCTGGTCAGCCGGGTGCCCTCGGGCGCCGAGGTCACGCCGCAGACGCTGGCCGCGATGGAGCGCCACCTGACCGGCGCCGCGGCGCTGTTCCCGCAAGGCAAGCGGTTCGCTGCGATGGGATATGGCTGTACCTCGGGCGCGGCGCAGATCGGCCCGGCGCAGGTCGCCGCGCGGCTGCGCGCGGGCGCCGGCGCCGCGCATGTGACCGACCCGGTCACCGCGCTGATCGCCGCCTGCCGCGCGCTTGGGCTGCGGCGGCTGGGGATGGTGTCGCCCTACGTGGCGCCGGTTTCGGCGCGGCTGCGGGGCGTGCTTGGCGCGGCGGGGATCGACACGCCGGTGTTCCACAGCTTCGAAGTGGCCGAGGAATCGCGCGTCGTGCGCATCGCCCCGGACAGTCTGCGCGCCGCCGCCCACGCGGTCGCGGCGGGGGGCGGGATCGATGCGCTGTTCCTGTCCTGCACCAACCTGCGCACGCTGGACGTGATCGACCCGCTGGAAGCCGCGCTGGGGCTGCCGGTGCTGTCCAGCAACCTTGTGCTGGGCTGGCACATGGCGCGTCTTGCGGGGCTGGGGCTTGCGCAGCTGGTCAGCGCGCCGCGTTGATCGCGCCGCGTTCGGCCCAAAGCGCGCGCGCCGCTTCGCCGGGCGCCTGTTCGCCCAGCGTCGACAGCGCCAGCGCGGCGGTGCCGATCACCGTGGCTTCGGCGAAATCATCGCGAAGGCTGCCATTCCAGACCGCCCCCAGCCGCGCCGGGTCGGTTTCGCCGTCGTTCAGCCTGCGGGTATCCTCGGGGCGCAGGGGCGGGATGGTTTCATCCCACGCGGTGCCGTCGCGCAGCCCGAAACCTTCGATCGCCTTGGCGGGGTGGCGTTCGAATTCGCCGCCGCCGCCCTTGATGACCGTAAGCGCGCGCAGGCCCAGGATCTGCCCAGCGTCCTGTTGCAACAGCCGGTAGGGCGGATGGAACACGCCCTGCACGCTGCAATCCGCGCGGCCCGGGTTCAGCACGCGGCAGACGGTGTTCACGCAGGATCGCAGGTGCAGAACCTCGCGCAGGCGCAGCAGGGCGAACAGCGCCGGCGACATGCGTTCCAGCGGCAGATACACGATGCCCCGCGCCTGCATCAGCCGGGCGGCATCGTCGGGCCCATCCGCGACCGGGATGGACATGGGCGCCAGACCCGAGCGCACCGCCGCATCCGCGCCGTTCCATC
>CAXICP010000183.1:0-6697 GCA_964022595.1 uncultured Salipiger sp. | reverse complement strand
TGCGTTTCTTCCGCCAGGCCAGCGACGAGGTACGCATGGGCGAGACCATCGGCGCGTTGCTGGACCGCATGCGGCTTGGCGCGGATTTCCGCGACCGGTTCCTGATGCCGATCTCGGGGGCGATCTGGTCCACGCCGACGCGTGACATGCTGGATTTCCCCGCCGCGGCCTTCGTGCGGTTCTTTGAAAACCACGGGTTGCTGACCGTCGATGACCAGCCCGAATGGCTGACGATGCGCGGCGGCTCGGCGCGCTACGTGCAGGCGTTGCTTGGTGCCACCGACGCCGCGCTGCGGCTGAACTGCCCGGTGCAGTCCGTCATCCGCGACGGGCGCGGCATCACCGTGACCAGCGCCGAGGGAGCCGAGCGGTTCGACCGGGTGGTGATGGCGACCCACGCCCCGCAGGCGCTGGCGCTGCTGGGCGGCGCGGATGCCGAGGAAACCGCGATCCTGTCGGCCTTCCGGACCGAACCGAACCGGATGGTGCTGCATTCCGACATATCGTTCCTGCCGCGCAACCGGTCGATCTGGTCGTCGTGGAATTACGTCACGCAGCAGGGGCAGGGGCTGCGGGATGCGCCCATCAGCCTGAGCTACTGGATGAACCGGCTGCAACCGCTTGGCACCGACCGACCGCTCATTGTGACGCTTAACCCCGAGCGCGAGCCGGGCCATGTCCATGACGAGGCCATCCTGCATCATCCCCAGTTCGACAGCGCGACCGCCAGCGCGCAGGCCCGGCTGGGCCACCTCCAGGGGCGGGGGGGCGTGTATTTCGCCGGCGCCTGGACGCGCTATGGCTTTCACGAGGATGGCGTGCTGTCGGCGCTGCGCGCGGCGCAAGCCATGGGGATTGACTGGCCGCTTGGCGCCGACCCCTGGGCCGGCGAGCGCGCCGAACCCCTGCGCGAGGCCGCCGAATGAACGATTTGTGGCAAGGGGCACTGATCGATGCGCATGTCTGGCATGCGCGCTCGGGCGCCATACGTCGGCAGTTTCGCTATGATGCGCGCTATCTTGCGTTGCCGCTGGACGATTTCGAAGACGGGCGCCTGGCGATCACGCCCGATGCCGGGGGGATCTGGACGGTGCGCCGGCGCGATCACGGCGCGCGCGATGGTTCGTCCCTTGGGGCGTTTTTGCGCGCGCGGCTGGCGCCGCTGGGGCTGGCCCATTGCGAGGGCACGCTGGTGACCATGCCGCGCAGCCCGCTTTATGGCTTCAATCCCGTCAGCTTCTGGCTGGCGCGCGACCGCTCTGGCCTGCGCGCGGTGCTGGCCGAGGTGTCCAACACCTTTGGCGAACATCACTTTTACCTGTGCCACCATCCAGACAACCGCCCCATCGAACGGTCGGACCGGATCGCCGGGCGCAAGCTGTTCCACGTCTCGCCCTTTCTGCCGCGCGAGGGGCATTACGTGTTCCGCTTCGATCCCGGCCCGAACCGCTTTGGCGCCTGGGTCGACTGGATCGGCGCCGACGGGCAGACGCGGCTGCAGACCTCGCTTGCCGGGCCGGCCCGCGCCCTGAGCGCGCGCGCGCTGTCGCGCACCGCCTTGCGGCATCCGTTCCAGGCGCAGAAGGTGATGGCACTTATCCACTGGCAGGCCGCCAAGCTTGCCCTGCGCGGCGCGCAGTTTAGATCAAAACCCAAGCAGATGGACCGCCAGAGTTCAGAAGCTTCCGACAGGGTGGAACGCAATGTTTGAACGCAAGATGGAAAGCAAGCTTCTTGGCTGCATGGAACGCATCAGCCACGGAAGGATCTCGCTGACGTTGCCCGATGGCAGGACGCATGTCTTCGAAGGCGCGCAGCCCGGCCCGGTCGCGGACCTTACGGTCACCGACTGGCGCGCCGTGGTGGCGACGGCGGCAAAGGGCGACATCGGCCTGACCGAGGCCTACCGCGACGGGTGGTGCGACAGCTCCGACCTTGCCGCCTTCCTTGCCTTCGGCCTGCGCAACGAGGACGCGGTCGAACCCTTTCTTTACGGCCACCCGATCCAGTCTCTGCTGATCCGGGCGCTCTACGTGTTCAACGCCAACACAAGGCGTGGATCGCGGCGCAACATCCAGGCGCATTACGACCTGGGCAACGCCTTCTACAAGCTGTGGCTGGACGACACGATGACCTATTCCTCGGCGCTTTACGCCCCCGAGGATGCCTCTGCCGCCGATCCGCTGGTGTCGGCGCAGCACCGCAAGTACGACCGCATCCTTGACGGGCTGGGCGCCCGGTCGGGGCGGGTGCTGGAAATCGGCTGCGGCTGGGGCGGTTTCGCCGAACGGGCGCTGGGGCGCGGCGATTTCGCGCCCAAGGGGCTGACGCTCAGCCATGAACAGGCGGCCTTTGCCCGCGACCGGCTGGGGCAGGGGGCGGAAATCGCCCTGCAGGATTACCGCGACGAGCGGGGCCGCTATGACCACGTCGTGTCCATCGAGATGTTCGAGGCGGTGGGGATGCGCTACTGGCCCACCTATTTCGGCAAGCTGCGCGACGTGCTGTCCGACAAGGGCCGCGCGATGATCCAGACCATCACCGTGGGCGAGCGTCATTTCGACCGCTACCGCCAGGGCGGCGACATGATCCGCAGCTTCATCTTTCCCGGCGGCATGCTGCCGTCGGATACCGCGTTCAAGGCGCAGGCCGAACGCGCCGGGCTTCGCATCGAGGATGCGCATGCCTTCGGCCCCGACTACGCCGCGACGCTGCGCGACTGGCTGTCCCGCTTTGATTCCCGCCTGGCCGAGGTGCGCGCGCTGGGCTTTGACGAAGGTTTCATCCGGGTCTGGCGGTTCTACCTTGCCGCCTGCATCGCGGCCTTCGACGTGGGGCGCACGGATGTCTACCAATACCGGCTGTCCCATGCCTGACGCGGGGCAGGGCGAACGGATCTGGATCGTCGGAGCATCGACCGGCATCGGCGCGGAACTGGCGCGCGCCTATGCGCGGCGCGGCGCAAGGCTTGTGCTGTCGGCGCGCTCGCAGCAGCCGCTGATCGATCTTGCGGCGGAAATCGGCGGGGCCGAGGTGATCGCCGTCGATACCGCCGATCGCGCCAGCCTGGCAGAAGCGGGCGCGCAGATCGCCGCGGGCGGCCCGCTGGATCGCGCCATCAGCCTGGCGGCGCTGTATGATCCGGGCAAGGTGCTGGATATCGACCCCGAGACGGCGGCGCAGCTGGTCACGGTGAACCTGACTGGCAGCTTCCTGTTCGCCCGCACCGCCGCGCCGCTGCTGCGCGATGGCGGGCAACTGGTGCTGACCGGGTCCGTCGCGGGCTATGTGGGCCTGCCGCAGGGGCAGATGTATTCCGCATCCAAGGCCGGGGTCATCAACCTGTGCGAGACGCTGCGCAACGAACTGGCCCCGCGCCTGTCGGTGCGCATGATCAGCCCCGGCTTCGTCGACACCCGGCTGACCGAAAAGAACGATTTCCCCATGCCGGGCCTGATGCAGCCGCCGGATGCCGCGGCCCGCATCGTCAAGGGGCTGGACGGGCGCGGCTTCGAGGTCCATTTCCCGCGCCGCCTGACGCTGGTGCTGAAGCTGCTGCGCCGCTTGCCCTACGCGCTGTCGCTGCCGCTGATGAAACGCCTGGTGTCATGACCGGCTGGCGCGCGGGCCTGACCCTTGCGCTTTGCGCGGGTTTTGCCGCCTCGCCGATGCTGACCGGCGGCTTTGCCGGGTTCACCCCGACGCAATTTCCCCTTGTGCAATCGCACTGGCCGGTGGTGCCGGTGGGCTGGGCGTTTTCGATCTGGGGGCCGGTGTTCGCCGCGCTGGTGCTGGGCGCAGCCATCGGCTTGTTGCGGCACCGCACCGATCCGCGCTGGCAGCCGATGCGCGGCCCCCTGATGCTAAGCGTGGGGATCGGCGCGCTGTGGATCGCAGCGGCGTCGCTGCAACCGCTGGCGGCGACGGTCATGATCATTTTCATGGCCGCCGCCGCGATCGAGGCGGCCCTGCGCGCGCCGCGCGATCCCGCCGCGCTGTGGCCCGCCGGGCTGTATGCGGGATGGGTCACAGCGGTGGCCTGCGTCGCCGTCGGCGTGGTGCTGAGCGGTTACGGCGTGCTGGAAACGCAAGGCGCCGCGCTGCTGCTGCTAACGGCGCTGGCCGGGATCGCGGGGGCCGTGCTGTGGCATCGCCCCCGCGCCATCGCCTTTGCGCTGGGCACCGGGTGGGCCTTTGCCGGGGTGCTGATCGCCAATGCGCAGACCGGCAACGCGCCGGTGATCGCGCTGTGCACCGCCGCGCTGCTGATGCTGGCGGCGGTGCCTGCGCTGCGCCGGGGTCAGCCGTGAATCCAGCGCGTCACCATCAGCCCGGCCCAGGCCGAGCCGCCGGTCAGGGCCGCGCCCCAGGCGCTGTCGGCGATCACCTGCGCCCATGACCAGTCGCGCAGCGTGGCAAGGTTGGTGAATTCATAGGTGCCATAGCACATCAGCCCCAGAAGCGCCCCCGCCAGCAGCGCCTGAACCGGCGCGTCCTCGGCCATCGCGGGAAGCGACACGAACCACAGAAGCCCGGCGATATAGAACAGGTAGAACGCGGCCGCCGGCCCCAGCCGCAGCGGATCGGCCATCAGATCGCCCACGTGCCGTTCAAAGATCGGCTTGATGATCAGGCTGATGCCGATCGTGTCGATCGCCAGGAAGATGACGAGGGTGGAGGCATAAAGGGTAAGAAGGTGCATGGGCTCTCTCCGGTGTTTGAACAAGAGACGAGCACAAGGCGCGCGAAGTTGCACGCCGCCCCGGATTTTTTCCCATGCGCTGCCCCGGCAAGGGACCCCGCGGCAGGCGCGCCGCCGCGGGGCAGGGGTCAGGCCGGGTTGCAGGCGGCCTTGAGCATGTCCGCGAACGCGTCGAAGATCCGGCGCATGTGCTTGCCCTTGTAGGGAAAGGTGGTCTTGCATTCCAGATCGTGGACGATCAGCGAATTGTCCGCCTCGAACACCACCAGATTGCCGTGCCGGTCCTCGGCGCAATCCATGCCGAAGTAATCCATGCCGATGCTGCCGGCGATGGCGTTCAGGCTGTCGGCGTGGCGGGCGGCGAAATCATCGTCGAAGGCATCAAGGAATGCGGATTCCTCGCGCCGCTTTTCGGCGGATTGATCCATGCAGGCGTTGGTGTACCACACGTCCCAGCGTTCGGCGATGGCAAGGTGGCAGGGGTAGGGGCGCCCGTCGATGAACACGATCCGGCATTTGCGGAACCGCCCGTCCCGGGGCGAGGAATAGTCGATGAACTCGCCGAGGTGGAATTGCGCGTCGTCGTGGCGCGCAAGGTAGGACAGCAGCGCATCGGCGCTGTCCAGCTTTTCCAGCCCCTGACCGGCGTGCGAGCCGACGGGGCGGATGACCACCGGGTAGCTGCCAAGCGCATCCAGCGGCGCGTCGGTCCAGCGCGCACGGGCGGATCGTTCCAGCGTCTCGCGATCGCACAGCACCGTGGCGGGCAGGCGCAACCCGTCCATCCGGGGCAGTTGGTGCTGCAGCGTGGTGCGCCCGATGCGGACCGACGAATCGTGCAGGTTCAGCACCCGCGTTCCCGACCCGGCCACCGCGCGCTTGATGGTTTGCGAAAATTCCACCGCGCCCGGGGCATCCGCCGGGGCGGCGCAGAATGCCACGTCATGTTCGGGCAGTTCCAGCTTTGCCTGCGAGCCGTGGCCCAGATAGCAGGTGACGATTTCGAACGACTCGTCGGTGACGAGAAATTCGATCGGAGTGTTGCTGCCGATATCGACCGGAAGCGCGAAGACCAGCAGCTTTCTGATACCCTGCTGCCCGCGATCGGTGCGAAACAGCGTGCAGCTTTCGATGGCGCGGTCCTGCAGCGCCAGCCCGCGTTCCACATCGCCGTAAAGCTGATCGATGACCGACAGGTCCATCAGCGCGGCGGCGTTTTCCCCGCCTTCGATGCATTGGCGCAGCAGCTGGCAGCGCAGCGGGTTCAGATCCACGCCCTGCAGCGCGAGGTTGGTCAACCGGGCGACGCCCACTCTGTTTTGAGGTTCCATTCTGGCTCCCTTGTGAATGGGTTGACCATGGCACAGCGTCCTTAATGATCCGTTGTGGTTGATGCGGCGGTTACCATGATGCCGCCGCGCCCTGCGGGCAGCGCGATGGGCGCCTTTCTTCGGTATCCGGACTCGCTATTGCGTCCGAATGGGCGCATAGATGAGGGATGGCACCGGCACAGCTGCGCAGGATCGTCCGCGCGGCCTTGCAAAAGGCGACCCTGCCGGGCGGCCGCCGCATTTCCGATCCCCCGACGCGACGCCTTGCGATGCGACCGGGTCGGCCAGACCGCCCACCGCCACGGGGAATCTTGTTCTCACTGCCCATGCGGGGCCCCGACCGCATGACAACCCGCCACAGGAGAAGAAGATGAAAACCCCCGACACCCCCGCCACCACCACCGGCACCCGCAAGGCCCCCGCCCGCCAGGGCAAGCTGACCCCGACAGGTTCGTCCGGCGAGCCGGGCGCCAAACGCTCGATCTTCGACGATTCCTATGGGCCGGTCGGCGCCGAAACGCGCAAGCCGTGGTCCCGCCACACCCGCAAGGACAAGGATTGATCCGTCCTGTCCCAACCCCGTCCCCCGACCGAGGTACTTCGTGACGCCCCATGACATCAGGATAAGGCTTGGATGCCGGTTCCGGCTGGAACTGTCCCAGCC
>CAXICP010000182.1:0-6728 GCA_964022595.1 uncultured Salipiger sp. | reverse complement strand
TTGAACCCGCCGCACTGGAAACTCGTCTGGAAGTAGACCACCGGATCGGTCCGGCCCGACCCGGTGGCGCAAATGGCGGATCTTACGAGCCGGTGCCGAACAGGTTGGTCTGCTCTGCGGAAACCGCGTTGCCGGCAGCGTTGATCATGTTGTCCGAGTTGTTGCGGATGGTGGTGTAGGCGCCGATGGCCATTGCAACCACTGCCGCGGTCAGCACGACCCAGTCGACCGTCACGGCACCGTCTTCGTCTGCGCGGAAGTTTTTGATGAAATTCAGCATGTCTCTCTCCAGAGGTGGGATGTGGTGTCTTGTTGCTCACGTCACCGCTGCGATTCGTTGAAGGGCCTCTCTCTTTGCCCCGATCCGCGGCGGTATAACGGTATATAGCCGCTGGATTCAGGCAGGATTTGGGCGCAATTGGTTTGATTTTGGCAAGGCGTAACAATGCCGGCCAACACAACCCAAGGTCTTGTTATCCTTTTCCAAAAATACTGAAGAACTGGTTAACCGCGCATTTGTATCCCGGAAGGGGGCGAAAATGGCACGGGGGCGCGAAGAATGCGGCGACGGTATTGGCGCAATCGGGCCGCCGTGCCAGAATTCGGCAAAACAAGGCCCAGAGGCAGTGAAACCGATGTATCGAGCATCTCGATGGGCGGCGTTGGCCGCCTTTTGCGGGGCGCTGTCCTGCGCGGGCGGCGCGGCGGCGCAATCTGCGGCGCCGTTTCCCGAATTTTCGGCAAAGCGGGTCAAGGTGCCCGCCCCAGGTACGAAAAAGCGCATCACCGTGCAGATCGAACCCCAGCCGGACAGGCCCGCCGCCAAGCCCCCCGCGCCGGGCGGCGCGGCCCCGGCGCGCGCTGCGGGGCCGGGCCGTTACGACTGGTTCTGGGACGTGGTGTCGCCGGCGCTGGGGGCCAGCGGGCCGGGGCGGCTGGAACCGGCGCTGATCGGGCTGTCAAAGCCCCCCACGGGCAAGGGGGTCGCGGCGCCCCGGCTTCAGGCATTGCAAGGCATGGCCGCCGCGCACGGGATCGAACTGCTGCGCGCGACGGTCGGCACGCGGGTGTCACCGGCGCTGGCGCTGGCGGTGATGGCGGTGGAATCGGGCGGGCGGGTCGATGCGCGAAGCGGCGCCGGGGCGCAGGGGCTGATGCAGCTGATGCCCGCCACCGCCGAGCGCTTCGGCGTCAAGGATGCCTTTGATCCGGCCGACAACATCCGGGGCGGGGTGCGGTTTCTGGATTTCCTGATGGAAACCTTCGACGGCGATCCGATCCTTGTGCTGGCGGGCTACAACGCCGGCGAAAACGCGATCCCCAGGTTCGACGGCGTGCCGCCCTATGCCGAAACCCGCGATTATGTGCCCAAGGTGCTGGCGGCCTTCAGCGTGGCGCGCGCGCTGTGCCTGACGCCGCCGATGCTGGTGTCGGACGGCTGCGTGTTCCAGATGGCATCGGTGAACTAGGGCGCGCGCAGGACGGCGCCGGGGTTCATGATGCCGTTGGGGTCAAGCGCGGCCTTGATGGCGCGCATCGCGGCCAGCTTGGCCGGATCGCCGTAGCGTTCCAGATCGCCGGTCTTGAGCCGCCCGATGCCGTGCTCGGCGCTGACCGAACCGTCGAAGGCATGCACAAGGTCGTGGACGGCGCGCATGATGTCCTCGCGCTGGTGCAGGTGGTCGGCCTTGGTGCCGCCGCGCGGGGGGAAGACGTTGTAATGCAGGTTGCCGTCGCCAAGATGCCCGAAGCAGTTGACGCGAAAGTCCCCAAGCGCCGCCAGTTTCGGGCCGGCCTGCGCGATGAAATCGGGGATCAGCCCCAGCGGCACCGACACGTCATGGGAGGAGATCGCGCCGATGTGGCGGTTCGCCTCGGGGATGCGTTCGCGAAGCGCCCAGAAATCCTGCCGCTGCTGCTGAGATTGCGCGACGATGCCGTCCGACACCAGCCCGGACTCGAACGCGGCGGCAAAGATGTCTTCCAGCGCGCCCGCCGGGTCCAGCCCGCGCGCAAGGCCCAGTTCGACCAGCACGCACCAGTCCGGCGGGCTGTCCCAGGGCTGGCGCAGATCGGGGATGGTTTCCGACAGGAAATCCAGCCCCTGGCGCGAGATCAGCTCGAACGCGGAAATCCCCTCGCCCAGGCGGTCCCGGGCAAGGGCCAGCAGGTCCAGCGCCGCCCGGGGGCCGGGCACGGTGAACAGCGCGGTGCCAGTGGCGGCGGGCACGGGCGACAGTTTCAGCGCGGCGGCGGTGATCAGGCCCAGCGTGCCCTCGGCGCCGATCAGCAGGTTGCGCAGATCATAGCCGGTGTTGTCCTTGCGCAGCCGCTTCAGCCCGTTCCAGACGGTGCCGTCGGGCAGCACCGCCTCTAGGCCCAGCACCTGTTCGCGGGCATTGCCATAGCGCAGCACGTTGACCCCGCCGGCGTTGGTCGCCAGCAGCCCGCCGATGCGCGCCGTCCCTTCCGAGGCAAGCGAAAGCGCGAACAGTCGGCCCGCATCGCTTGCCGCGCCCTGCACATCGGCAAGCACGGCGCCGGCTTCGGCGATCATCACGTTTTCGGCGGGATAGACGGCGCGGATCGCCGTCATGCGTTCCAGCGACACGATCAGCGGGGCGGGACCGTCGGGGGCGATCTGTCCGCCGACAAGACCGGTGCCCCCGCCCAGCGGCACGATTCCCACCCGCGCGGCGTTGCAGTGGCGCAGGATGACGGCGGCCTCGTCCACGCTGCGGGGCAGGGCGATCCATTGCGAGATGCCGGTCCAGCGCCCGCGCGGTTCTTCCAGGTGGCGCGGTTCGGTCCGGCGCAGCGTGTTGTCGGGCAGCAGGGCGGCAAGGCCCGAGGCAAAGCTGTCATCGGCTGGGATCAGGGTCATCGGGCGCTCCTTCTTCGGGCGCCGACACTGCGATTGTTTGGGGCCGATGCCAAGGGGGCAGGATCAGTCGGCCAGCGCCTTGGGCTGCAACACCACGACGGTGGGGCGGGGCGGCAGGTCGCGCAGGCTGACCACAAGCTCGGGGCCGGTGCGCCGGTCTATTGCGAAGCGGTCCGAGACATCGGCGATGAACCGTTCCAGCGAGCTGCCCGAGAACCAGTGCATGGGCAGGATGATGCTGCTGCGCAGGCGGTCGACGACGCTGACCATCGTGTCCAGCCCCATGGTATAGCCGCCGTCAACCGGCACCATCACCACGTCCAGACGCCCCAGCGCGGCATATTGCCGATCGTTCGGTTCGTGGTGCAGGTGGCCCAGATGGCCGATGCACAGGCCCTCGACCTCGAAGACGAAGATGGAATTGCCGCGTTCTTCGGTGCCGCCGTATTGCGAACGGATGTCGGTCGACACGTTGCGCACCAGCATTTCCCCAAGGTCAAGGTGGTGGTCGATCCCCATCCCGAAGGCGCCCCAGCCTTCCAGCACATGCGGGATGGCCGGGTCGGGGCTGGCCGTCCAGTGGGTGCCGTGGGCGTGGTTCATGGTCACGATGTCGGGGACCACCGCCGCCGGGCCGAGATAGCCGTTGTAATCGGTGACCGCGCTTAGCCCGCCGGGAGTCTGGATCAGGAAACTGGCATGAGTGATATAGTGGATGCGCACAGAATAGTCGGGAACGGCGTCGGTCCAGGCGGCCTTGTGCAGGTATCGCAGCCCCGGCGCCGCATCGGCGATGGCGATGCAGTGGGACGGGCGGCGGGCGTCCTGCGCCTGCGCGCTGAGGGCGCACAGGGCAAAGGCGGCGGTGGCAAGCGGGCGGAGCATCGGGGCACCTCGTGTTTGCGTAAGGTCACCCTAGCAGCGCGCCCCGCTTGCCCGTGCTGACAATTGCGTCAGCGGCCCGCCCGGGGCAGGGCGGCGGGCCGCGTTGCTTGCCAGATGGGCAAAGCGTAGGGCCTAGCCGATCTGGGTCTTGCCCCGCCGGTCATGGCGCAGCGAGGCATAAAGCACATGCGTGCGCCAGCGCCCGTTGATCTGAAGATAGCTTTGCGCGACGCCTTCGAACTTGAAGCTGGACCGTTCCAGCAACCCGCGCGAGGCGACGTTTTCCGGCAGGCAGGCCGCTTCGATCCGGCTCAGGTCCAGGCGGTCGAAGGCATGGTGGACCAGCGCGGCAATGGTTTCGCGCATGTACCCGTTGCGGGCATAGGGCTGGCCCGTCCAGTAGCCCAGCACGCCCGATTGCGCCGGCCCGCGCCGGATGTTGTCCAGCGTGATCGCGCCCAGCAGCTGTTCATCCTCGCGCCGGAAGATGAACAGCGGCACGGCCGTGCCCGCCGCGATCGACCGGTTGGCCCAGTAGACGCGGTTGGTAAAGGCCCGGCGGCTCAGGTGATCGGGCGCCCAGGATGGTTCCCACGGCACCAGGTAGGCGCGGCTTTGCACCCGCAGCGACACCCATGGCGCAAAATCGCCGTGCTGCGGCGGGCGCAGCACAAGCCGTTCGGTATCAAGCCGGAACCTGCGCTTCCGGCCCAGCATCACTCCGCCCGGCGATCCTGAAGCACGCCAAGATCCGGCGCGTCGGACACCGGCCCGTAAAGCGCAAGCGCCGCCGGGGCGGTGGTCGCGACCTGTTCGGCAAAGTCGCGCACATCGCCGGTGGTCACATTGTCGATCTTGGCCACGGTGTCTTCGATCGGGGGAACGTCGCCCCAGATCTGCACCATGCGCGCCATGCGCTCGGCCCGGTTCGAAGAGCTTTCCAGCCCCATCAGCAGCCCGGCCTTCATCTGGGCGCGGGCGCGCGCGACCTCTTCGGGGGACATGTCTTCGGCGGCGCGCTTCATCTCGTCGATGGTGATGCCCGCGAGGTCGGCCACCTCGTCGCCGCTGGTGCCGGCGTAGACGGTCATCAGCCCGGTGTCTTCATAGGCGCCGGTCTGGGCGAAGATCGTGTAGCACAGCCCGCGCTTTTCGCGGATTTCCTGGAACAGGCGCGACGACATGCCCCCGCCAAGCGCGATGGAATAGATCTGCGCGGTGTAAAAGCCCGGATCGCGATAGCCCGGCCCTTCGAAGGCAAGGGCGAAATGCGCCTGTTCCAGCGCCTTTTCCCGGCGCATTTCCCCCGAGGTGAAGCGCCCCGGTTCAAAGGTCATCGCGCCGCGCCGGGGCATGTCGCCGAACAGCGCCTCGGCCTGCGCGACCAGCTGGGCGTGATCGACCGCGCCCGCCGCCGACAGGATGAACTGTTCGGGGCCGTAATGTTCGCCCACGAAGCGCCGCAGGTCATCCTGCGTGAAGCCGCGCACATTGGCGGTTTCGCCAAGGATGGTGCGCCCCAGCGGCTGATCCTGGTAGCAGCGATCCTGCAGCCAGTCGAAGATCACGTCGTCGGGCGTGTCCAGCGCCTGGCCGATTTCCTGCAGGATCACGCCGCGCTCGACCTCGATCTCGCGCTGGTCGAACAGCGGGTTGCGCAGGATGTCGGCGATGACTTCCATCGCAAGGCGCGTGTCGTTTTCCAGCACGCGGCAGTAATAGGCGGTCACCTCGCGCGAGGTATAGGCGTTGATATAGCCGCCCACGTCCTCGATCGCCTCGGCGATCTGCAGCGCGGTGCGGGTGTTGGTGCCCTTGAACGCCATGTGTTCAAGGAAATGCGCGATGCCGTTCTGTTCGATGCGCTCGTTGCGCCCGCCAGCCGAGACCCAGACGCCGATGGAGGCGGACTGAAGCCCGTCCATGCGTTCGGACACGATGCGCAGGCCGTTCGAAAGGGTGGTCAGTTCGACAGTCACTTGTGGGTTCGCTCTCTGATGAGTGTTTCCAGCGCGCCAAGATCGTTGGTCACGCGGGTGACGCGTTCGGGGCGATCGAAAAGATCGGCCATGCGTTCGGGAAGGGGCGGCCGGATGCCGCTGGCCTGTTCGATAGCGTCGGGGAATTTCGCGGGATGGGCGGTGGCAAGGGTGATCATCGGCGTGGCCGGATCGCGGTGTTCGTCCGCCACCTTGACGCCGATGGCTGAATGCGGGCACAGCAGCTCGCCCATGCCCGCATGGGCGGCGCGGATGGTGGCAAGGGTTTCATCCTCGGACGCGCGGCCGGATTCAAAGCTTTCGCGCAGGGCCTGAAGCGCGCCCTGGCTGACCTTGAAGCCGCCGGCCTTCAGCTCGTCCATCAGCTGCGCCACGGCGTTGCCATCGCGCCCGTAGGCATCGAACAGCACCCGTTCGAAGTTGCTGCTGACCTGGATGTCCATGGACGGGGAAATCGACGGATGCACCTTGCTGGTGGCGTAATCGCCGGTGCTCAGGCAGCGGTGCAGGATGTCGTTCTGGTTGGTGGCCACCACCAGCCGATCAATGGGCAGGCCCATCTTCTTGGCCATGTAGCCGGCGAAGATGTCGCCGAAATTGCCCGTCGGCACGGTGAAGCTGACCTTGCGGTCCGGCGCGCCAAGGCTGACGGCGGACGAGAAGTAATAGACCACCTGCGCCAGCACGCGGCCCCAGTTGATGCTGTTCACGCCCGCCAGCCGCCCCTCGTCGCGGGAGGGGGAATCGTTGAACATATCCCTGAGCCGCGCCTGGCAGTCATCGAAATGCCCGTCCATCGCCAGCGCGTGCACGTTGGATTCGGTCGGCGTGGTCATCTGGCGACGCTGCACCTCGGACACGCGCCCATGCGGGTACAGGATGAACACGTCCACCGCGTCGAGCCCCCGGAACGCCTCGATCGCCGCGCTGCCGGTGTCGCCCGAGGTCGCGCCCACGAT